>JAZULF010000284.1:0-12949 GCA_045643645.1 Oscillospiraceae bacterium | reverse complement strand
GTGCTTGTGACGAAAAGCAGCGCGTATCTCTTCACCGACTCGCGCTATATCGAGGCGGCGGAAAAAAGCGTTGACGACAGCATCTCGCTAAGACTTTTTGGAGCGGGCAAAAGGCTTTCTCGGCTTGTTAAAGCGGAGCTTGACAATGAGCAGATTGAAAAGCTTGGCGGCGAGGAGATGACACTCTCCCACGGCGCGTATCTCGGCTACGAAAAGCTGCTCGGCAGAAAGCTAACCCCGAGTCAGCACATATTCTCCGGGCTTCGCGCGGCAAAGACCGCCGAGGAGCAGGAGTATATGCGCAGGGCACAGCGCATTGCGGAAAAGGCGCTCGACGATGTTTTAAGCATAATCCGCCCAGGCATTACCGAGCGGGATATCGCCGCGGAGATTACCTACCGCCTGCTGAAGCACGGCGGCGAGGGCAACTCCTTTGACCCGATTGCCGTTACGGGCGCAAACTCGAGTATGCCGCACGGCGTACCGGGCGATGCCGTCGTAAAAGAAGGCAACTTCATAACAATGGACTTCGGCTGTCTTAAAAACGGCTATTGCTCGGATATGACGCGCACCGTCGCGGTAGGCTACGCCACCGACGAGATGAAAAATGTGTATGACATTGTTCTCAAAGCGCAGACAGAGGGCATAAAGACCGCCCGTGCAGGCATTACGGGCGCTGAGATTGATGCCGCGGCGCGCAAGGTGATATCCGATGCAGGCTACGGTGAATATTTCGGTCACAGCTTCGGTCACAGCCTCGGTCTTGACATTCACGAATCCCCTGCCGCAGCCCCGTCGGTGCAGACGGTGATGCCCGTCGGCGCGGTAATTTCCGCAGAGCCGGGAATTTACCTGCCGGGCAAATTCGGCGTTCGCATTGAAGATGTTCTCATTCTGAATGAGGGCGGCTGCGAAAACATAACTCACGCGAAAAAAGAACTTATAATTATATAATCGGAGGAATTCCAGATGGCAAAGAGCAAGAAAAACACAAAGAAAAGTAATAAGGTCATGGAGCTGACCTCAATGGTGCCCATGCTGTACATCGGCATCGTGGTAGTTTTCGGAACGGCAATCATTCAGAGCATCTTCCCGAACTTCCCCGTAATAGTCCGCAACATCCTCTACTTCATCGGAATTATGGCATTTGTGGTCTATATGTTCCAGATTGCGTTTGAAAAACGCACCGGAAAGAGCGAATCAGGCGGAGAAAGCAAGGAAAATCGACTGCCTCGCAGAAAATAATCTTGCAATATCCGCATATATAATGTAAAATATTTAAGCTAATTCACACATAAAGAAAATTTACATAGGAGGATTACCTATAATGATTACAGCAGGCGATTTCAGAAACGGCGTTACCTTCGAGATGGACGGCCAGGTTATGCAGGTCGTTGAGTTCCAGCATGTTAAGCCCGGCAAGGGTGCAGCATTCGTTCGTACCAAGATGAAGAATGTCATCACCGGTGCAGTTACCGAAACTTCCTTCAACCCCACCGCAAAGTTCGAGAACGCTACCGTTGACCGTCAGACCATGGAGTACAGCTACGCAGACGGCAATCTGTACTACTTCATGAACCCCGAGACCTACGAGCTCGAGCCCGTTGACGAGTCCGTCCTCGGCGACAACTTCAAGTTCGTCAAGGAAAACATGGAGTGCACCATTTACTCCTACAAGGGCAAGGTTTTCAATGTTGAGCCTCCCTTCTTCGTAGACCTCGTTGTCACCGAGACCGACCCCGGCTTCGCAGGCAACACCGCAACCAACGCAACCAAGCCCGCTACCGTCGAGACCGGCGCAGAAATCAAGGTTCCTCTCTTCATCGAAGAGGGCGAGAAGATTCAGATTGACACCCGTACCGGCGAGTACCTCGGCAGAGCAAAGTAATTAATCACAGCTTCAATTGGATTTATACCCTCATCCTTCAAGGAGGTTTGAATGATGACAGCATCTGAAAAAGTAGCATACCTCAAGGGCCTTGCAGAAGGTCTCGGTATTAAGGACAGCACCCAGGAAGGCAAGCTTATGCTCGCAATGATTGATGTTCTTGAGTCCCTCGCAATTGATGTTGAGGACCTCGAGGCAAACGCCGCCGATATGGCTGACACCATCGACGACATCGGCGAGGATATGGCTTATCTCGAGGACCTGTGCCTCGGCGATATGGAAGACGCGGACGAAGAGTTTGAGTCTGACGAGTGCGAAGGCGAGTGCTCCTGCTGCAGCGGCTGCGGCGACGAGATAGAGTACGAGGTTACCTGTCCCAAGTGCGGCGAAGTCATCACCGTTTACGAGGAGGACCTCGATTTCGGAAGCGTACGCTGCCCGAGCTGCGACGCTGAGCTGGAATTTGATTTCAGCGAGGACGAAGAGGACGAGGACTGATTGATAAAACAAAAAGACACATCACTTTCGTGATGTGTCTTTTTTATTGCTTTTTATGCTGCGACCTTATCTGCCTTGTTGTGCAGCGCTCTCAGGCAGAGCGCAAACAGATAAGTGACGATAGGCAGCACGCAGTAGCTTATGTACCAGAAGCCGCCGATGTTGAAGCCGTAGAAATCGGGCCATACCTCAGTGAAAACAACATTGACGAGGTAGACCGTGCCGTAGATAAAGGTCGGGGCAAGAGTCCACAGCAGGCGCTTTTTCGTAATCTGCATTCCTCGCTCAAGGAAGCAGAAGGAGATGATTGCAAGCAGGGGGCAGACAAGGTGCAGCCAAAGGCAGACACCTGCAAACATAATACCGTAGCCCTGCGTAGGACCGAGGAACAGCACGACAACCATCATCGTGAGCGTAACTGCGGCGGTGCCGACCATCTTCAGCGTGAGCGCCCATTCGGGAATTTCGTCTTTGCCGCTTATTATGGACTTGAGGTTGAACGGCACGATAAGCAGCGAAACGAGCGCTGCGAGGATATTTGAGTCGTTTGTGAAGAACACGAAGCAGCCCGTGCCGCTTGTGCCCATGTTGCCGATGCCGCGACCTGCGGCAGCCTCGGAGAAGAACCACAGAATTGAAATAAGCACCAGCGCGAAGTTAGCGAGGTTCATTGCGAGGGATAACAGATTTCTTGTTTTTACGCTTTTCATTTTACTATCTCCTGCTTAGCGGTTTGTTGACAAAAGTATTATACATTGTCTTTATTCTCCTGTCATCTAAATCCTTGAAATTCGTCCATTATTTGATATACTTAATATATTAATCATCTACGGAGGCGCTTATGAAGGAGCTTAAGGATTTTGACAGAGTAAGTCTTGCAATGCTGCCAACCCCTATGCACAGACTTGAGAACATCAGCAGAATACTCGGCACAAATGTGTGGATAAAGCGCGATGACCTCACGGGCATCGGTCTCGGCGGCAACAAGGTCAGAAAGCTGGAGTTCCTGCTTGCCGACGCAAAGAAAAAGGGCGCGGAGATTGTGTTCACCACGGGCGGCGCTCAGTCAAACCACGCAATGCTCACCGCAGCCTGCGCAAAGAAGCTGGGTATGACACCCATACTCATTCTCAAAAAGCGCGGCGTAACAGAGCGCAAGGGCAATCAGCTGCTTGAGTATCTAATGGACACCGATGTGCGCTTTATGGATACCGACAGCTATGACGATATCTATGCCGAGATGGACAGAGTAGGCGCCGAGCTCGGCAAGCCTTACTACAAAATCCCCTGCGGCGGCTCAAACGAAATCGGCGCTCTCGGCTATGTTGCGTGCATGAAGGAGATTGCCGAAAGCGGCGTGCATTTTGACCATGTCATCTGCGCCGAGGGCTCGGGCGGCACTCACGCAGGCGTTGCGCTCGGCGCAAGGCTGTATATGCCCGACACGAAAACAATCGGTATGATGGTTGACGATGACCCCTTTGATGTAATCACCTCGGGCATTATGAAAAAAACGGCGCAGCTGCTTGAGCTTGATGCCGACTTCGGTCCTGCCGATGTGCATCTTGTCAATATGTGCGGACCCGGCTATGCAATCGCATCGGAGGAGGGCAATGCCGCAATCCGAATGCTTGCCGAAAACGAGGGACTTTTCCTCGACCCCGTCTACACGGGCAAGGCATTTGCAGGCCTTGTAAAGCTTGCGCGCGAGGGCGCATTCAAGGAAACGGATAATGTTCTGTTTCTGTATTCGGGTGGCGCAGGCGGTCTGTTTGCGGTTGATGTTGATTTGGGCTGAGTGCTTGAATAAGCCTGCGAAAATGCTTATAATATAGAAAAATCCCCGTAGGAGTACGCTATGAAAAAACTGCGTTTTTTATCTCTTATAATGACGGTGTGCCTGCTGCTTACGGCAGTATCGCCCTGTGCGTTTGCGCTTGAAAAGCCGCAGATTAAATCTGCGCGCAGCGTGCTTGTAGGCGATATGGAAAGCGGCAGAATTCTGCTTGCCGAAAATGCCTACACTCGCTCCGAGCCTGCAAGCATCACAAAGATGATGACTATACTGCTCGCGGTTGAGGCAATAGAGCGCGGCGATGCCTCGCTTGACGATATGGTGACCGCATCTACCACCTGCAATGCAGACTTGACCGAGGACAGCAGCACCTCGAATATCTATCCCGGCGAGGTTATGAGCCTTAAGGATTTGCTCTATTGCGCGGCGCTTGCATCTGCAAATGAAGCCTGCAATATAATTGCCGAGCATATTGCCGGCAGCGTTTCCGCGTTTGTCGACAAGATGAATGAGCGTGCCGAGGAGCTCGGCTGCTCGGGCACGCATTTTGCAAATACCCACGGTCTGCCCAATCCCGACCACTGCACCACCGCACGCGACTTGTTCCTGATTGCATGCGAGGCAATGCATCACGAGCTGTTTGCCGAGCTTTGCAGCACCGCAAGCTACACTACCTCGGCAACCAACAACGCAAACGAGCGCAGCCTCAGCAATTCAAACGCGCTCATAAACTCGAAATCGGTGTACGGCGACCACTATGTGTATGAGGGCGCAAAGGGCATAAAGACAGGCCATACCGATGCCGCAGGCTTCTGCCTTGTAAGCGCAGCCGAGCGCGATGGAATACAGCTTATTGCGGTTGTTCTCGGCGCATCGGGCGATACTGAAAAGCGCGAGTACTTTGACAACTTTGAGGACAGCATCACCCTGCTTGACTGGGTGTTTGATAACTTCAGCTACCGCACTCTTGTTTCCGTTGAGGATATTGTCGGCACACAGCCCGTGTTAGACGGCGAAAGGCAGGGCAAGGTCAACTTAAGCCCCACAGAAGCAATCAGCGCGCTTGTGCCCGAGGATATAAATGTCTATCAGCTCAAGAAGGATATAAAGCTTTATAACGACAGCATCTCCGAGGTCAAGGAGGGCGATGAGCTCGGTGAGCTTACCCTTTCCGATGCCGACGGCAATATTTTCGGCACGGTCAAGCTCGTTGCCGCAGGCGATATCGTGTACGGCGAATCGGGCGGCGCCGAGGATGTTCAGCCCACGGGACTGAGCGATATGCAGAAAACCGCAATCATAATCGTGTGCGCAATTTTGCTCGTCATCGTTGCCATTGTTGCGCTTGCGGTTGTCAGAAGACGCCGCTATGTAAAGGCACGCCGCCGCAAGGCTGAGATGGAGAGAAGGCGCAGAGGATGAGAAAATGGATAAGCCTTGCGCTTGCACTTGTGCTGATTTTCACTCTGTGCGCCTGCTCGGTATCCGCACCCAAGCCCACACCCGAGCCGACACCTACGCCCGCACCCACACCCACGCCCGAGCCGACGGAGCTTGATTTGTGGCTCAACCGCGCGCTTAGCCGATACAATATGGAGTATGAAAGCTTTGCTGAGTATTGGGACTTGATGTGCGATGAATTCTACGGCGACAGCATTAAGACGGTGCTTGCCGCAATCAGCTTTGAGGATAAGGACAAAGAGGTTTCCGATAAGCATGCCGAGCTTGACAGCAAGTACGGCAGCGATTGGAAATATGAGATAACAGACTGCAAAAAGAACGACCTCGGTGAGAAGGCGTGCAAGGATTTTGCCGAGGAGCTTGAGGATGTTTCCGAGCGCGCGATGATTGTCGTTAACGCGTCAGCAAGCTGGGGACAGCGTCAGTGGAACGATTTTGCCGAGGCTCACGGATGTACCGTCGATGAGGCAAAAGCGGTTGTAGCGGCGTTTGCGACCATCAGCGAAACCTGCCACGAGGCGAAGGTTACGAAGGCGCTGGAGCTTACGCTTACCCTTGAATTCTCGGGCGGCAAAACAAAGACCGCGCAGACAAGCGAGGTAAACGCGGTTTACGAGGTAAACGGCGTTTATGTGTCCGAGATGCTGCTTGATTACAGCTACGCACTGCTCAATCTTGTCGGCTGATAAATTAAAAATCAAATAAAAAAGAGAAGGTTTGTTACAAACCTTCTCTTTTGTTATATTCGCTTGATTACATACCCTTGCGAGCTTCCTCAAACTTGCGGAGAGCCTCCTCGTACTCGCGGCGTGCAAGCTCGAAGTCCTTAAGACGGCTTTCGCTTTCAAGGCGCTCGGTCTCCTCGTTAAGACGCTGGGTCTGTGCCTGCATACGCTCGATAAGCTCATCGTTGGGAGCAACGGCCTCTGCCTTCTTAGCGGGCTTCTTCTCGGGTTTCTTTTCAGGCTTCTTAGTTTGCTTGGGTGCGGGCTGCTGCTTTTTCTCGGGAGCAGGCTGCTTGTTCTGCGGCAGTGCGGGACCTGCCTTCAGGGTTGCCCAACCCTCGTCGTCCTCGTCTTCATCTCTGCGGGACTTCTTGGGTACGGGTGCTTCCTGGACAACGGGAGTCTTGGGAACAACCTTGCCCTCACCGATTCTGTAAGCGCGCAGGCAGACATAGGACATAATTGCGGCGATTACGGCAACGGCAGCGAGTGCCATTATTGCACCGTTCTGCAGCGAGCCTGTGCCGCTGTTGTCGCCGAGGGAGTATACGAAGTAGCGGTAGCCGTGGAGCATACCGTAAACATTCAGTGCAAGACCGCCGATTGCGGCTGCTGCGTTGAGAGCGAGGGAGGTAATGAGGGTCTGCGCCTTGGGCAGAATTGCGGCAGCAATGCCTGCTGCGCCTGCGAGAATGCCTACAACGCAGAGAATGCGGAGCAGGGAGTACAGATGCTGGCGTATGGCAAGCTCAGCGGAAACATTTGCGGTTTCCTCGTCAACATACTCGCGTGCTGCTGCGAGCACCTCGTCGTAATCCTCGGGGTTGGTGACCTTTGCGGCTATGCCGTCGTTTGCGAGCAGAATCTGAATGCCGGACTCAACGACCTCTGTTGCATCCTCGGAGCCCTCGAGCTTTTCGAGGTCCTCGGCCATCTGGGAGCTGTTGTCGGCCATTGCCTTTCTGCCTGCTGCAAGCTGCTTTTCCGCGCTTGCAAGCTCTGCCTTGCCATTATCAAGCTTTGCCTTGCCGTTTGCAAGCTCCTTTTCGCCTGCATCAAGCTGCTTCTTTGCATCGGCAAGCTGGGATTTACCGTCAGCAAGCTGTGCCTTACCGTCAGCGAGCTGTGCCTTGCCGTCAGCAAGCTGCTTTTCGCCTGCGGCGATGTCCTTCTCAGCCTGGGCAATCTGTGCGTTTGCATCGGCAATCTGCGCCTGACCGGATTCATAAGCGCTGAATACCTGGTTGATGTCATTGTAGCCTGCTTCTCTGAGGATTCTGTTGATTGCGGCGGAGGAGATTTCACCTGCGGTATTGCCGTTAAGCTTATCGTACATAGGCTTTACGGTGTTATATACGGGAGTGACCTGGTCAAGCTTTGCCTGACCTGCATCGCGCTGTGCTTTTGCATCGGCGAGCTGTGCCTTTGCGTCGGCAATCTTCTTTTCGCCTGCTGCAATTTCCTTCTCGCCTGCTGCGATTTCCTTTTCCTTCTGGGCTATGGTAGCCTCAGCGGCGGCGTAATCGGACTTGCCCTTGTCGAGCTTTGACTTTGCAGCGTCATATTCCTTCTGACCTGCTGCAAGCTGTGCCTGACCCTTGTTGTATTCAGCCTGGCCCTGATTGAGCTTGGCTGAGCCGACCTCGTCGGTAACAAGGCCCTCGGCATAGCTCTTTGCATCGGCATCGGTGTCTCTGATTTCATCGTAGCGCTCGGAAATCAGGTCGATGGAGTCGTTGATATCGGCGGTCTGCAGATTGGTCTTGCGCAGAATTTCCGTGATATCACCGAGGCCGTTCGACGATGCGAAAATGCCAAATACAGATGCCAGAACAAGGCAAATGCTAACGGCAATCAGTAGACTTCTCTTCATTGTATATGTTCCTTTCTCGTAAGCTAAATCCCCCGATATAGCTTAGCGTTTGCTTTCCTTGCGTGCCACGGCTTCAAAGTCGTTCTTGAAGATGGGCTGAACGGTAAAACGGATTTTCTTGGATATGGTGGTGTTTCTGATGAACCGGTCACCCCAGATAAGCAGCTGAGGCAGCACGAACAGAACAAGCAGCATCGAAATGAAGGTGCCGCGTCCGATGGAGATACCGATTGTGGAGATGGTTGCCTCGGTGGAGAGGTAGCCGATGAGGATACCCGCAATGGCGAGGATACTGCCCGAGGTGATGAGGGTGGGCAGCGCACCGTTGAGTGCCTCGATAATCGAAACCTTCTTGGAGTTGTTCTGACGCAGGGTGATGTAGCGGTTCGAAACAACGATTGCGTAGTCAATGTTTGCGCCCATCTGAATTGCGGTAACGATGAGGTAGCCGACGAAGAAGACGCGGTTGCCGGTGATGTAGGGAATGGTGAAGTTAAACCATATACTGCCCTGAATTACCGCAATCAGCAGGACTGCAAGACCTGCGCTGCGGAAGGTGAACAGAATGATGAGCACGACGAACACAGCGGAAAGAATGCTGACCATTGCGTTGTCGGTGGTGTAGGTGTTTTCAAGGTCGCGTGTGCAGGTGACATCGCCTGCCATATAGACATCGTCGCCGTAGTAGCTCTGGGCAATCTCCTTGACCTCGGTTGCAAGGTCGTAGGATTCCTGCGACTGAACCTCGGTGTCGCAGTAGACGAGCATTCGGCTGTATTTATTACCCTGCAGCTGCTTCTTTGCGTCGGAAAGCTGACCGTAAAGGTCCTCAATCATATGAAGCTTGTCCGCGGGAATGTCGAGGTCACCGCTCTCGGCAACATCGTACAGGAATAGGAACAGGTCGATAAGCTGGATTTTGTAGTTGTGCAGGTCGGTGCCGACCTTCTTGTAATCGGAGTGCGCCGCGCCGTAGTAGGCAAACAACGCCTTCGAGGAAATCTCGTCAAGTCCCGCAAGCTTGCTGAACTCGTCAATCGTGAGCTTGTCGGTAAGGTGGTAGCCGTCAACTGCCTCAACAGAGGCTATACCCAGAACGGAGGTTACATGCTCGCAGTCGGCAATGTCGCTGAGCATCTTGCCCTCGGTTTCGTAATCGCCCGACGGAACGATAACCGCCATCATATTGCTGTAGCCGAATACCTCCTTGATTTTCTCGTGCGCAAGCTGGGTTTCGGTCAGATTCTCGGGCATTGCGTCGGAGTAGTTGTAGGAGAACGGACAATTGAGTGAGCAGTAGCCGAAGATTATCAGCAGAACGAGGAATATGGGCGGGAGAATTTTCCTCGTGCGCCATGCGAAGCGGCCTATGCCGTCAATGCGCGGGATAAAGCTGCGGTGGCGTGTTCTGTCGATTGCGCCGTTGAAGTAAAGCAGCAGACCGGGCATCAGCAGGAATACCGACAGCATCGAGAAGATGATGGACTTTATAAGCACTCTGCCGAGGTCACTGCCCAGACCGAACTGCATGAACGCCATTGCGATAAGACCGCCGATGGTGGTGAGGCTTGAGGAGGCAATCTCGGGAATTGCCTTTGACAGTGCCTCGATTGCGGCATCGCGCGGTTCGTAATACTGCTTTTCCTCGGCGAAGCGGTTGCAGAGAATGACTGCGTAGTCAATCGCAAGCGCAAGCTGAAGAACAAGCGTAACCGCGTTGGAAACATAGGATATCGATTTGAATACGAAGTTTGTGCCGAACTGGAGAAGCGCCGCCGCGCCGAAGGTGATAAGCAGCACGGGAACCTCGGCGAAGCTGCGCGAGGTGAGAATCAGAAGAACGATGACGATTGCGACAACCGCAAGACCGACAACTATCATTCGCTGGGCAAGTCGGGAGGACATATCAACACCGACGGAGGTGTCTATGTAAGCCTGCTCGTTTGCAAGCAGCTGCTTGGTTTTCTCGAGTGCGTTTACGCTGACCTCGTCGTTTGCCTCACCTGCGAAGGTGATATCGTAGAGGGCTGCGCCGTTGGTGTAGTGCAGGCTTGAATCGTCGAAGCTGACGGACTTGATGCCGTCAACATCCTCAATGTCGTGATACAGCTCAAGCGCATCACTGTACTTTATATCGTCAATCATAACCTTGGCTGTGCCGAAGGTCACAAACTGCCCGTCCATCGCGTCAAGACCCTTTCGGGTTTCGGTATACGAGGGAAGGAAGCTGTAAAGGTCGTTGCTGACATTTACAATCTGCGAGGTGAAAACGGATAATATTGCTGCGATTAAAAACAGAATTATCAATAAGTGTCGATTATCTACAATAATTGTGGCCAGTTTGCGCATTTGAGGCTCCCGATTTATATAAAATTAATCTAAGAAATGTTGATATCTTAACATCATATTATATTAATGCAAAATCTGCTCAATTTCAATGCAAAAAGACGGCTTAACATAAATTTAACAAATTTGAACTCATTGTACTTGCGGAATGGGCGGAACGGTATTATAATCAAGGCGGTCAGCGATTGCTGAACAAAAAACGGTGTCTTTTAGTGTATAAAATATGAAAAATCCTACAAAAAATCCAAAATTGTTTCCTAAATACTCATATTTACCCGCAGGAATACTTGTGTTTATGCACTTTGCAGTGTATTATGGTACTAAGCCGCTGCAGGCAGGACTTACGCATTATTCGCCCGACCTGCCGGTTGACGCGCTGATTCCCTTTATTCCCGAGTGGTCGCTTATATATGCGCTGACCTTCTTCTACTGGGTCATCTGTGCAATGGTGCTGATGCTTCAGGACAGAGAAGCCTGCTTCAGAATGTATGCGGGCCTCGGCATTGCGGAGATTCTCTGCGCGGTTATTTTTATTGCTTACCCGACGGTTATGACACGCCCCGAGATTCAGTCCACGGCGTACGGAGCAAAGCTGCTTTCGCAGTTTTACGCAAGCGACATACCCGTCAATCTGTTCCCGTCGATGCACTGCATGATGAGCTATATGCTCTTCCGCGACCTCATGTACTGCGAAAATGTGAAAAAGCCGTATGTGATTGCGGCGGGACTGTTCGTTGCACTCGTTTGCTCGTCAACCTTCTTTGTCAAGCAGCACTATGTGCTTGACAGCATCTCAGGCATTGTTCTGGGTGAGGTATGCGTATGGCTGAGCATGAGAACATCTGTGTGGAAGGTGTTTGACAAACTCGACAGAAGAGTGTTCAAAGCATCTGCGCAGACGGTAAATACATAAACACAAACACACCTCAGGAGGAAATTATGACCGAACAGGACAAGAAAGTATTACCCATTATCATCATTCTCGCAGTAGCCTTAGTAGTAATTATTCTGGCGCTCACAATTTCATCTTGCAATAATAGCGAAGATGAGCCAGTCCCCACCGATGATGCAAGCCTGACCCTTCCCGTAGTTCCCGAGGACGACGAAGATGCAGACGCAGACGATAACGGCGGCGCAGGTTACTCCGGCGGCTCAAGCTACTCCGGAAGCTCATCTTCCTCCAAGTCCTCTTCAAGCAAGAGCTCTTCTACCACAAACTCCACTGCAGGCTCCAAGACCGGCAGCTCCTCAAGCAGCAAGACCAACAGCAGCACCAGCGGCAGCAAGACCAACACCTCTGACAACGGTACTACCGCTGACAACAGCAACAGCAAGGGCGGCAAGGTTAAGAAGATTGCAGGCGATGTAAAGAGCACCGTCGGCGATGCAGCAAACGACTTCAAGGGCGACTACAACGACGCAAAGGACGCACTCAAGAATAAGGACTACAAGGGTGCGGCAAGCAGCGCAGGCAGCGCAGTAAACGGCGTTAAGGAAAACGCAGGCGACGCAGCCAACAGAGTCAAGGATTACTACAACAACAATGTCAAGAAAAAGTAATTGAATTGCATATAAAAAGACCGAGTCATGAAAGACTCGGTCTTTTGTTTTACAGCATCTTGTTGAGATAATCGTTTGCGGTGGACAGAATGTTCAGAATAAGCTCGTCAGCCTTTGCGGAATTGCCCCGGCTTATGCATCGGCTCAGCTCGTGATAAAGCGGCAGCACACGGCGAAGCTCACCGGGCTCGCTGTAATGCACCTCAATAAGACTGCGAATCATCTTCTCAAAGCTGCGGAACAGGAGGGCGTATGCCTTGTTGCCCGAGCAGACGGTGAGGTAGTAGTGAAAGTCGAAAAGCGCATTCGGCGTGTCATCGCCCTCGGAATCGTAAATACGGTTAATAAGCGCGTTGAGCATCTCGGTCTCCGCCGCACCCGCACGCAGGCACGAAAGCCGCACGCTCTCGCGCTCAACAAGGGTGCGCATCGCCATAAGGTCGCGGAAGAGATTCGGGTCAACGAGCGCAGAATCATACTTCATAATTGCGGCGAGCGTTTCGGGACTTGTGCCCGACATATAGTCGGCAACAAAGGTGCCCTTGCGCGGCACGATGCGTATAAAGCCCATACGCTCAAGGTCGAGCAGACCCTGGTTAACAGAGCCGCGGCTGATGCCCATTTCCTCGGCCAGCTCGCGCTCGGGAAGCAGCTTGTCACCGGGCTTTAATTCGCCTGAGAGTATGCGCTGCTGCATTGTCCGCGTGAAGCTTTTCTTCAGAGTTTCGTGTTCGTTTTTGTTCATATTTTTGCCCTCAATGCCTTGATTTTCAAGGGGTGGTCGGTGTTTTACAGCCACAAGG
>JAZULF010000283.1:0-5799 GCA_045643645.1 Oscillospiraceae bacterium | reverse complement strand
AGGCAGCACGCAGAGTATGTGCATCGGCATTCATATCGCCAAGAGCGATATAGCCGAAGGAGTCGAAGGCCTGATCGTGGCTGTATGCCTTGCCGGTATATGTATTGGTGGGGCTGTTCTTATACTTATTGTCGCAGCTCTGAGAGAAGGAGGAGGAGCCGTAGTTGTTGCCCATTGCTACGCTTCCGGAGTAGCTGTCGTTATAGCAATCCTTGCTGATGGGGTCGTATGCAGTGCCGTACTCGGCGAGCCAAGCATTGACTTCCTGACGGATTGCATCAATGCCGTCGGTGTAGGTCAGATAGCCGTTACGGGTGTAACCCTGCCAGGGGGTCAGTTCCCAGAAGTAGACCTCGATGCCCTTTGCGTGGGCAAGGTCAATGAATTCCTTATATGCGGCGATAATCTCTTTTGCTGCGGTATGGTGATTGAAGTCACCGTCCATATTGGTGCAGTAGGGATGCAGAATATCGTTGATACCCAGCTTGACGATAATCTTCTTTACGCCGGGAAGATTGATTGCATCCTTATACGCACGGTTAAGACCGCTTTCGCCCATAGCGGGGCCGTTCTTGTCGTTATCGGAAACAGAGCTCTGGCCGTTGAGGATGAACTCATTACCCTTAATGGCAGACCACACAAAGGAAACACCGTCAATGCTGCTTGCCTGCAGCTTGCTTTCAAGAAGCAGAGGAATGTCGTTTGCAAGAGTGGAGTCACCGAAGATAACGGTGGCATATGCATCATTCTTGTTATCAACTCCGTTGAGCGTGCTACGCTTAACATCAATCTCCTTCAGGAAAGGGATGATGTTGTAATCACCGGTAGCGTCGGAGTTTGCAAGCTCAATAGGATTTACAATACCGACATTACCGAGGTCGGGCTGTTCGGTATGGTTGTAGTTACCGCCGGAGCCGTTAAGGCTGAGGCCAAGGTAATGGGTAAGACCGCCGATGAGGCCACCGGTGATACCGTCTTTATGCTCGTGCATGTTGGTAATCCATGTGGATACGGTAACATAGTCCATTGCCTTGTGCCCAAGTTTGGTAATGTCAATGGAATTGGTGGTAGCGGTATGGCCTGCCTTAATGGCATATACAGTATGACCGTAATAAGAGGTCTTCTGTACAACATCGCCCTTGGCAATTGCCTGGCTCCAGCAATTAGTTGCTGCGACCATTTTGCTGGTGTCAATTACATCAACATCGGACTTACTGCCCTGGGCAACTGTTATCTCACCGATTTCCAGATCAGAGGTACCATACTCGTTAGAGTAAGTCAGCTGAATGGTGTTGCCTCCCATGGTAGTCTGAATGCGGGTACGGAAGGTGCGCTCCTTAAGTGTTGAAAGCACACCCACAGCAGTGCTGGTGTTTCAGCTTGAATCTGCATTCAGCCACATCATACTTGTGTGCCATGCAGTAATCCAATCGCCAGCTCCGTTAGGGTTGGTGTTACTGGTTGCCGCCTGCGCTTCCTGCTGCATGATGGGCATACCCGCAAAGAGCGAGACAACCATCACGAGACAGAGCAGCAAGCTTAAGCCTCTCCTGTTTTTTTTCATATTCCGATACCTCCGGATTTTAGGGCCTTTCGGCCAAATTTTACTAATATAAAAACGCCATTTTTCTAAAAATGGGCATAGGGGTACACTATACCTATTATTAGATGTACATTATATTATAAAACTGTTGGTTTTGTCAACAAAATGCAACTATTAAATATGCTGTAAAATCAAGAAAATCCCCATTTTTTCACTGCTTTCTTTGGTTACTATGACCATTTGCGATATCAAGACAAAAAATCACCACGGAATTCCAAAAAATTCCGTGGTGATTTTTCATTATTATCCCTGCGCGACTGCCAACGCCGAGGCGTTTCCCGCCGCATCATAGGCAATGATTGAATACTCGGCAGATACATCCGCATTCCAGTCATAATACTGGGTATAGTCCAGGCCGTAGCAGCATTCCACTCGGGTCAGCAGCTTGCCGTCCTTGAATATTTTGTAATATGCAATTCCGAAATCGTCCTCGGGCTCATCCCAGGTGATGAGAACATTTGCATCGTACTGACCTTTATAGCAGTTAGTAATTTCGCCCGGTGCATTTGATTCAAGCGCAAAGCCGTTTGCAATGTAGTCCAGATAGGTTTCATTGTAAATCGAAGAAACGGCATAAGGACTGAAATAATGGTTGTACGAGAAGGTGATTATATTATCGCAGTACTCAGCCGCAATTTTCAGCTGCGCAGTAAAGCGGTCAAGCGTTGCGGTAATTGTGTCCGTGTTTTCGGTTGTGGGTCTTGAGATGATGCCGCTGCCGAAGCTGTCTTCAATGTTGGAAGTGAAGTTTTCGCAGTTAGCCCAAAGCTGCACATCCGCATCGTCTGAGTCTACTGCCTCGCGGTACATGTCCCAGTTTCTGCGCAGATTTTCTTCCTTTGTCCAGCCTGCTCCCACCGCATCCTGCGGAGCGAATATATCACCGTCGCGAAGATTTGCATAGCGGAAGAACTGCTGCCAGTCAAGTGATGAAATGCCCGCGCCAAGCGACAGATAATCCGAGTTAAACGGACTCAGCATCAAAGGCAGTGATGAATCGAGCGCGTCAATTCTGTCGATTACCGTGTTAACACCTGCGCATATTCCTCGAATGTTCATCTGGCAAATCAGCATATTGTTGATTTCCGGCGGGAAATACCAGCCTCCGAAAGCATCGGAATAATCAGCATAGTACTTGTTGTATATTTCCTCAGCCATATCGGCCGCAACTGCGCAGACTTTCTTATACTGCAATGTATTTGCAGCCTCGGTCCAGAAATCATCAAACATACTAAGTCCAACGAAAACCTTTATGCCGCTGCCGCTGCAGTTTCGCAGTGCCGCTTCAATCACATCAGTTTCACTGACTGACGCACCTTCAAACACTTCAAGCTCACTGCTGTAATACAGCGTCCAGCCGCCGTTGCTGCGTGTCGCTTTTTCTGCAGTGTCCTGAAGTATCAGGTATTTGATGCCCGCCTTCTGCATAGCTTCGATTTCTGCCTGCCATCTGGAATCATCCCATGAGCAGCTATACCACGACTGCAGGAATGTCCCCGTAAATGCAGGGTCACATCTAAGCTCTGCAGGCTTCAGCTGACTAAGGCGATACAGCATGGTTACAGTCTGCGCACGGCTGCATTTCTCGTCGGGCGAAAACTCCGTGCTGCCGGTGCCTTTGGCAATACCGTTTCCGCTTGCCCACAGCACAGCTTCATAGTAATAGGCATCTTCCGAAACATCATTGAACTGACACTCTGTCGACATTGCCGCAGGGCATCCCTCGCTTCGCCAAAGAAATGCTGCAATCTCAGCGCGGGTGCATGACCTGCAGGGTGAAAATGCGGTTGCGCTTGTACCCGTGGTAATGCCATTTTCCACTGCCCAAAGCACCGCTTTGTAGTAATATGTATTCTTGACAACATCCTTGAAGGGATTATCCGAAGTTGTAGGCTCAGGGCAATTATGCATACGCCAGAGGAATGTAACCGCTTGTGCTCTGGTGCACGGCATATCAGGCGAAAACAGCGCCGCCCCCATTCCCTTCGTAATGTCATTCTTTACAGCCCAACGCACTGCTTCAAAATAGTATGCGGTTTCGGAAACATCCGAAAAGGTCTCTGCAGATGCCGACTGCGGCATTGCAAACGAAAGCAGACCGAAAACCATTGCCACGGTCAGCAATATGCCAAGTAAGTGCTTCTTCATTGCTCGTTATCCTCGTCTTTAAGTAATGTTTCAGGCTCTTTAAAACACCGTACGCAAAACACGAATGACTTCATTTACGTCCTCCGCACTCATCTTGGTATCGCTCGGCAGGCATACGCCTCTGTTAAAAAGGTCGTCGGCTACGGGTGCGTCAGCCACCCGCACAAACCTGCATTCCGCGAATACAGGCTGAAGGTGCATGGGCTTCCACACATGGCGTGCCTCGATGTTTTCCGCCTGCAGTGCCTCGATTATCTGCGTCGGTGTTACTCCGCAGCCCTCATCGAGAAGTATCGTAGACAGCCAGCGGTTTGCCTTGCAATCGGGCAGGCAGGGTGAAACCGTCAGCGGCAAATCGGCAAATGCCTTTTCGTATGCCGCGCAAATCTCGCGCTTGCGCTCAACTCGCTTGTCGAGCACCTTCATCTGTCCCCTGCCGATGCCTGCGGAGATGTTGCTCAGGCGGTAGTTGTAGCCTATTTCCTCGTGCTGATACCACGGATACGGCTCGCGTGCCTGGGTTGCAAGCTTGAGCGCGTGCTTTGCATCGTCCTCGCTCTTGCACAGCAGCATTCCGCCGCCCGAGGTGGTGATAATCTTATTGCCGTTGAACGACAGCGCACCGAATTTGCCGAAGGTGCCGCACTTTTTGCCCTTGTACTCGGAGCCGAGTGCCTCTGCCGCATCCTCAATAAGCGCAACGCCGTATTCATTGCAGATTGCGCATATTTCATCGAGCTTTGCAGGTGTGCCGTAGAGGTGGACAACTACGACTGCCTTTGGCTTTCCGTAAAGCTCAAACGCCTTCTTCAGCGCCTCGGGGTCCATATTCCAGGTCTCGCGCTCGGAGTCGATATAAACCGCCTCGGCGCCGAGGTAGGCAATCGGGTTTGCCGATGCCGAGAAGGTCAGGTCCTGGCAGAAAACCATATCCCCCCTGCCGACGCCTGCGAGTATCATAGAAAGATGCAGCGCTGCAGTGCCTGCCGACAGTGCAACCGCGCTGCCTGCGCCGGTATACTGGCAGGCCGCGTTTTCAAACTCGTTTACATTCTCGCCGAGCGGCGCAATCCAGTTTTTGTTGAAGGCATCGTTTATGTATTCAAGCTCGTAGCCCTCGTCGGACATATGCGGGCTTGCAAGAAACAGTCTGTTGTTCATAAAAACACTCCCCGTTCAATGTTTCCTTTTATTATAGTACTAATTATTATAGTACTAATTATTCGGCATGTAAACACTCGCTTTGCCGCGGCTCTGCGTCTTATGCACCGGCTCTGTGTGCGAAAGCGCAAAATCAGCGACACATTATTAGTTTTTGCTTATATATTGCGTTTTTGCACAAAATGTGGTATTATGCGTTTTATGACATCTATTCCTTGCGGTCAAAACCCGCACAATATTGGAGCAAAATGATTAAAAATATATTTGACAAGACCTTTTTGAAGTACTTTTTTGTAGGTCTGATAAACACGGTCGTAGGCGCCGCAATCATGTTTATCTTCTACAACTGCTTCAATCTGAGTTACTGGTTCTCTTCTGCCTCAAATTACATTGTCGGCAGTATTATGAGCTACTTTATGAATAAATACTACACCTTCAAATACAAAGAGCGCAACTGGGGCGTTGCACTTCGCTTTGTTTTGACAATCGCCGTCTGCTACGGCGTTGCCTATGGCATTGCAAAGCCGCTTATACGCTCTATGCTCGGTGCAATCAATGTTTCCATTCTGGAAAACGGTGCTATGCTCGTTGGTCTGTGCCTGTTTGCAACCTTGAACTACTTCGGTCAGCGCTTCTTCGTTTTCAGAAAAATCGACAAAGCTCTGCCGGACGAAGAATAATACAACTATTCAAAAAGCTACTGCAATTTTTGCAGTAGCTTTTTTCGCATTTTCAAAGCTGTATATTCTGCCTTTTGCTGCAAACAATAGCATTGCAAACATTTTTACGGCACAAGGAGAAAGATATATGAAAGCTACAGGAATTGTGAGAAGAATTGACGACCTCGGCAGAGTTGTTATTCCCAAGGAAATACGCCGCACTATGCG
>JAZULF010000282.1:0-2499 GCA_045643645.1 Oscillospiraceae bacterium | reverse complement strand
TCGCAATTATAGCGTCTGAATTTATCAAGGTATTTGAATTCCATTATAAACTCCCGATTTTTGAAAGAGCCTAATTGGACTCAATTAGGCTCTTTTCATTAATTCTTTTCTTCTTGCTTTTCTTTCAAAGTATCCGCTGATGCGCTTGTTATTCAGTGCAATGCCCATTACGATTATGAGCATAACGCCCAGCACAACATCCTGCATCTTGCTCGGGACACCCAGAGCAATCAATGCATTGAACATCATGGAAAGGGTGAACTGGCTTATGAATACACCAAGCGTCAGATTACACCACTCCTGAATTGCAAATGCAATCAGCACGCCCATAAGGGGCTGGAATATCATTGAGATACTCCTCAGGGAAGAAACCGTGGTAATGCTGTTTGCATAAGAAATCTGCAGGATTGCGGTGATGCCGATAAAGATACCGGCAAGTACAAAGGTCATATACTTGGTATTCATTGCGTTGACACCAAGCGCGTTGGAGAGAAGTTCCTCATTACCTACCGCACGGATATGGCAGGCAATGCAGGTTTTATTATATATGTAATAGAACAAGAGTGCACTTGCTCCAAATATAATCAAACTATAGGGGAATTTGCCTATAATACCGACATCAGCGGGGATTGTCTTGCTAACGCCGAGACCGATTTTCTGTGCAAGTATCTCGTAGATGAGCAGCAGGCCCAGAGATACAATAAGGCACGGAATCTTCAGCAGCTTGTACACAGTGCCGTTAATTACGCCCAGCACAACGCCAACGACTATGCATCCGATGATAAGTCCGGGAAGTCCCATTGTGTTTCCGAGAGAACCACCTATCATTGCAGCAATAATCATAGCAGATGCACAGCTAAGATCGAACATACCAATTGCGTTGGTAAAGCACATTGCATATCCCAGAATCGTAGGGATAATAGCTTGAGATAGAACAATCTTCAGAGAATTGAAGCCGTAATTATCTATGCAGGCAGTCAGAATTAAAAAGATGACCACCGGTACGGCAAGTATGATAAGTATATTGTTCTTTTTTTCCTTCATAACAGTAAACCTTTAACAACGATTATTGTCAGTAATAATGCAGCTACTGCATTACTTTTCATAAGGGGAAAATATGCGTTATTTATAACACATATAAATCAAAAAACGCAGAGATGAGTGCCGGGTTTTTCAGGGTAGGGGGAGAATAAATCTCCCCCTGAAATTAATGTGGCTTAGGTTTAGACTAATTTAATGCAATTACTTTGCAAAGGGAACATATTCAACGCCGTTGGGGCCCTTTACAGGTGCTGCGAGGTCTGCGTGTGCAGCATAAATGTCGGTCAGGCTGAATGCATTACCCCAAGCGATGATGTCGTCGCCGGTTACATCGGGATTGTAGGTGATGAACAGGTTCTGGAGTTCTTCAAAGGTGTAAGCAGGAAGTGCTTCTTCGCAGAACTTGCTGTAATCCTTGAACTCGTCAGCGGAGCCAACTGCGCCGAAGGAGATGGGAACATCCCATGCCTGTCCACCGAGACGGCCGCCATTGAGAATTGCGTTCATCTCGAGCATACCGCAAGCAATCTGAACGGGGATGTAAATACCGCCCTGTGCGCAAACGATTCTGTCCTTCTCGAAGCAGGTGTCGAGTCCTGTCAGGAAGTCGATAACGCTGATCTTGATGTGGTTGTCGGGGTCATACTGCTCAAGTGCGGAGAGAGTGCCGTCGAGGATGTTCATGCCCATGGAGCAAGCAATGTAAACACCGTCGAGGTCGGGATTTGCAACGATGAAGCTTTCAACTGCCTGTGCTGCGTCAGCTGCCTGCTGGAGGTCTCTTGCCTCAGCAACAACTTTCATGCCGTACTCGTCAAGTGCCTTCTGCATGCCCTGCTCACGGAGTGCTGCGCAGGAGCTGCTCTTGTCCAGAGAGATAAGGCCGATCTTCTTCATGCCTGCTTCGCCCATTGCCTTGACTGCTGCATAGCCTGCGTTCAGGTCGGACTGAACTGCGGTGCCGCAGAAGTAGGGAGATGCGTATACAACATCATGTACCTCGGGGTCGAGGATGTCGCGCCATGCAACTGCCCAGTAAACCTGGTTCTCTTCACAAAGCTTTGCAACCTTGATGAGCATAGTGTCGTTGCAGGGGCAGATGGTGATCATATTGCAACCTGCGGAGATGAGCTTCTCAACGCTGGAAATCATATGATCGGGGTCGGTCAGGTCGTCAGCTTCTGCAACTGCGGTGCCGCCGTTGGGGAAGTTGCCGCACAGGTAAACCATGTTCTCAAGGTAGGAATACTGTGCAGGGTTTGCAGTGTTTTCCATGGGGATGCCGAGCTTGAACTCGGGAAGTTCTGCTGCGGGATCGTTACCCTCAGCGCCTTGCTGGCCGCATGCACAAAGTGCAAACACCATAACTACTGTCAGCAAGAGGGCGATGACTTTCTTCATATTTTTTACTCCTTTTTATTTTTTCATTACTCTACAGGTAATGAGAATTACAAAATT
>JAZULF010000281.1:0-1504 GCA_045643645.1 Oscillospiraceae bacterium | reverse complement strand
CCTCCGACTTCGATGCTGCGCATTGCGTGGAACGAGCAACTTAAGGAGATTCGCGTTCAGCTTATGGGCGAGGTGCAGACCGAGGTGCTGTGCGCGCTTATAAAGGAACGCTTTGACCTTGATGTCACCATCGATTCAGGCGGCATAATGTACCGCGAAACGATAAAGAACGCAGTTGAGGGCGTGGGACATTTTGAGCCGCTGCGCCACTATGCCGAGGTGCATTTTGCGCTTGAGCCACTGCCCGAGGGCAGCGGAATTGAGATTTGCAGCAATTGCCCCGAGGATATGCTCTCGCGCGAGTGGCAGAGTGGCATACTCAGCCTTGCCGCACAGAAGGAGCATAAGGGCGTGCTGACGGGCGCACCGCTTACCGATGTGCGCATAACGCTTATAGCAGGCAGAGCGCATCCCAAGCACACCGAGGGCGGCGATTTCCGCGAGGCAGTAAGCCGCGCCGTGCGTCAGGGACTTATGAAGGCGGAAAGCGTGCTGCTTGAGCCGTGGTATGAGTTCAGAATAGAGGTGCCGCCCGAGCAGATTGGCAGAGCCATAAGCGATGTCCGCGCAATGAGCGGCGAATTCGAAGCCGAGGGCAGCAGCGTCATCACGGGCTACGCACCCGTTTCGGAGATGAACGGCTATACCACGGAGCTTCTGTCCTATACCTCGGGCAGAGGCAGAATTGCAATGAATGTCGCAGGCTACCGCCCCTGCCATAACACGCAGGCGGTGCTTGATGGCACGGACTATAATCCCGAGGCGGACCTTGAAAACACACCCGACTCGGTATTCTGCGCACACGGAGCGGGCTTTACCGTCAAGTGGAACGAGGTCGAAAGCCATATGCACATCGACACGGGCTTCGGAAAAGAAGCCGAACCCGAACCCGTGTACCGTCCGCGAAACTTCAGCCTTGACGATAAAGAGCTTGAGGCGATAATGGAGCGCGAGTTCGGTCCTATCCGCCGCAGAGAATATACAAGACCCGTTCACGCTGAGTCGCAGGAATACCTTGTGCAGCCTGCAAAGCGCGAGTATCTGATAGTTGACGGCTATAACCTCATTTTCGGCTGGGATGAGCTGAACGAGCTTGCAAAGGATAATCTTGCACTTGCGAGGTCGCACCTTATTGACGAGCTTAAAAGCTACCGCGGCTTCAAGGATTGCGAGCTTGTGCTTGTGTTTGACGGCTACAAGGTTGAGGGCAACCCCGGTGAAAAGGAAAACGAGGGCATACATATCGCGTATACCAAGGAAAACGAAACCGCCGATATGTATATCGAAAAGCTCGCAAACGATATCGGCAAAAACTACGCCGTGCGCGTTGTCACAAACGACAGCCTCATAAGACTGTCGGCATTGCGCTCGGGCGTGCTCAGAATGTCGTCAACGGAGTTTGTAAACGAGCTGATTTTTGTAAGAGGACAGATTTCGGAGTATCTCGATGGAAAACGATGAACTGTTAAGACGCGCGCAGGACCTTGCAGAGCGCTGTGAGAAA
>JAZULF010000280.1:0-9309 GCA_045643645.1 Oscillospiraceae bacterium | reverse complement strand
TTACTCCTGCCCCTTTGTTCCCTTCCCGCTTCCGCCCATCGGCAAGGTTAATAGTGGTCTGCTCACAACCTCAATGTTTAATATTGACTATGCTGAGCGTCAGTCACTGCCCTGCCCTTTCAGCTGGCCGGTCAGCACAGCAAACTTAAAGCGTTGCCTGCTTGTCAGCTATATCCCCATTGAAAATTCAGATAAAAACCTTGTAATTATCAATCTCCATCTCGAGGCTTATGACAGTGGCGAGGGCAAGATTGCGCAGACTAATCAGCTTCGTGAGTTCATTCAGTCCGAATACGAAAAGGGCAACTATGTCATTGCCGGCGGTGATTTCAACCAGTGCTTCCCCGGCAGTCTTGACAAATATCCGAATACGCATCCTGACCTTTGGACACCGGGTATTATTGAAGAAGACATTATGCCGGAGGGCTGGGCACTCGCATACGATATGTCCACTCCCACCTGCAGACTTCTCAATCAGCCCTACAACCCCTCTGACACTGAGAACACACAATACTATGTAATTGACGGCTTTATTCTCTCACCGAATATTCAGCTCAATTCCGTTGAAACTCTCAACCTTGATTTCCTCAACTCTGACCACAATCCCGTTATGCTTGATGTCAATCTCAAATAAATCCGAATAAAAAAATCACCACTCAGTGAGTGGTGATTTTTTAATGCATTAAAAGCTTAGTGGCAACCGCAACCGCAGCTACCGTCCTCGTGGTCATGACCGCCGCAGCCGCAGCCGCCCTCTTCATCGTGACCGTGGCATCCGCTGCAACCGCCGCTGCAGCCGCCCTCTTCGGTGAGGTAAGGCAGCTGACCGTGCATCATAAGCTCTGCTGCATCATCTGCATTGCCGCAGAAGCCCGCAAATGCAACGATACCGTACTCAGCAAGTGCCTGGCGTGCGCTTGCGCCGATGTGACCGACGATAACTACATCAACACCGCAGCTATCCATAAGGTCTGCAACTGCCTGATGACCGGTTTCCTTAACCTCTACCATTGCCTTTTCAATGATTTCGGTGTTGTCTTCATTGGTTCTGTAAATTGCGAAGTACTCGGCATGGCCGAAATGCTCAAATATTTCCTGGTCCTTGTATGCTACAGCAATAATCATGATTTATTCTCCTTTTTCTATGAAATCTGCCAGCTCGTTAAGAGGCTCGGCATTAACGCTTTCAACTTCACCTGCATCGACCATTGTTGCAACAACGGGGTCGATGGGAATACGGGCATAGTGCTTGATTTCAAACTCCTCGGCAACCTTTGCAACCTTGCTCTCGCCGAAGATTTCGTGTTCCTTGCCGCAGTCGGGGCACTTGAAATAGGACATATTCTCAACGATGCCGAGTACGGGAACATTCATAAGCTTTGCCATATTGACAGCCTTTGCAACTATCATGGATACCAGCTCCTGAGGAGAGGTTACGATGATAATTCCATCGATGGGCAGAGACTGGAACACGGTAAGAGGAACATCGCCTGTTCCGGGAGGCATATCGACGAACATATAGTCAACATTATCCCACAGAACATCACTCCAGAACTGAGTTACAACACCTGCGATAACGGGGCCGCGCCATACAACGGGGTCGGTTTCGTTATCGAGGATGAGGTTGATGGACATAATCTGAGTTCCCTTTGCGGAATAGCAGGGAATCAGCATTTCCTCGGTGCCTCTTGCATGCTCGTGAATACCGAATGCCTTGGGGATTGACGGACCGGTTACATCGGCATCAAGAACTGCTGCCTGATAACCGCGGCGCTGCATCTCGCTTGCCATAAGGCTTGTTACGAGGGACTTGCCTACACCGCCCTTACCGCTGACAACGGCAATGACCTTTTTTACACTTGATGCAGGGTTCAGCTTTGCAGTCAGGTCCTGCTCACGCTCGCTGCAGCTTTCGCCGCAGTTTGAGCAATCATGTGTACACTCGCTCATAATTTATAATCTCCTATCAAATAGTTTTATCCGTTAATTTATTGAAAAGTATTATAATACTATACTTTTCTTTTGTCCAGCTTATTAAGTGCCCGCACAAGATACACGGCAGCAAGGCCCGTAAAGGCGCCCGTTATGATGCTCGATGCCATAAGCGCAGGTGCATACACAAGTATAGACGGAGTACCCGTTACCCAAACGGATACGGCAAGCTGTCCGATATTGTGTCCGATAGCACCGAGGATGCTCACAACCCACAGCAGCTTTTCGGGAAACGCATTGAAGGTAAGGCACATAATCAGATAAGCCAATACACCGCCTGCGACACTGAAGAGAAATCCCGACACACCGCCTGCGAACATACTTCCCATAATTATGCGGACAAGAAGTATCGCGCCTGCCTCTTTCCTGCCTAAAATCACCATTGCGACAAGGGTGATTATATTTGCAAGTCCGAGCTTTACGCCGGGGATGGGTACAAGCGGAGGTATCTGCGCTTCGATGACGAAAACGATGAGCGACACAGCGGTAAGCATTGCCATCAATGCGAGTTTTCGCGTTTTAGGCATCGATATCGCCTCCCTCAATCTCAATTGTCAGATGATGAGGCATGCAGATAATAGGGACTCCGTCATCCGATATGCAGCCCTGATTGACGCAAATCTGGTCGCGGCAGTCAGCCTCGGCAACACATATGCTTCCATGCTCTATATGTATCTTATTATAGCCCAAATCGGTGCTTATTTCTATGTCGTATGCAACAGTAACCGTATCAAGATTAATTTTTTCGTAAATTTCTCCGTCAACCCTGATTACAGCAACCGTACCGCCCGCTCCGAGGTGCTTTAGCAGCAAAAAGGAGCCGAGGCATATAATAAACAGCACGGCAAAAAGAACTATCCAGTTTTTTGTTTTTCTATCAGCCATGGCTATATTTTAATTGACCTCACCTTGCTTGTCAATGAACATAAATAATGTTATAATATAAAATCGATATTTTATGAAAAGAGGTGAACCGGTTGTCAGCAGCTATCGTCAGAGTAATTTCCTTTATTCTGCCCTTATTCGCAATTATCGTTCTTCTGCGAATCACCCGTTCGATGTTCAACGGTAAATCGCAGACCGAAATCTGGGGATACATACAGACCGACGACAAGGTTCTTCGTATAACACATTGGGAAAATCTCATCGGCCGCACCCGCTCGGCGGATATTCATCTGTCCAATCCGAAGGTCAGCCGTGTTCACGCAATCTTAGTCAGAAGCGCCAAGGGTAAATGGCGTATATTCGACATTTTCTCAAAGGGCGGCGTACGCATAAACGGCGAACCCGTCGGTGCAGCAGGTTCTGTTGTTTCCGACGGTGATATCCTGAACCTCTCCGAGGTCAGCGTCCGCTTCCGCGAGATTAATGAAAGACAGCGCAGCGAAATTGAGGCCCGCAGAGTGGTTACATGGAAGAATGTCCACCCCGCTATCACCCTGCTGTTCCTCTCAATCTTCCAGTTCCTGCTTCTTTTGGAGCACTGCTTCTCGGCTGAGCCTGAGCATGTTCCCGTAATTGCACTCGGCTTTGTTCTGCTCGTTCTGCTTGAGTGGTTCTGCTACTTTGCAATGCGCAGTATCCGCCGCACGGGTTTCGAGGTAGAAACAGTTGCGTTTTTCCTTTCGAGCATCGGTCTTTCGGTCATCGCAACCTCCGTTCCCGAGGAAATGTTCAGACAGATGATTATTGTCTTTGCGGGTGTTGTTGCGTTTTTCCTGCTTGGCTGGTGGCTTCGTGATTTGGACAGGACAAAGACTATGCGTCTGCCTGCCGCTATTGCCGCAGTAGGATTGCTTGCACTTGTTCTGCTTATCGGTAAAACTCAGAACGGCGCTAAGAACTGGATTTTCATCGGCAGTATGTCAATTCAGCCGTCGGAGTTTGTCAAGGTTGCCTACATCTATGTCGGTGCCGCAACTCTCGAACGCCTTTTCAGCACCAAAAACCTTATTGTTTTCATCGCATTTTCGGCAATCTGTGTTATGGCACTTGCCCTTATGAGTGACTTCGGTACTGCGCTCATATTCTTCGTAACCTTCCTCGTCATATCCTTTATGCGCTCGGGCTCAATTGCAACCGTTGCTCTCGCTATTACGGGCGCGGGTATGGCAGGCTTCCTTATGCTGCGAATAAAGGCGCATGTTGCGCAGCGCTTCGCGGCATGGGGACACATCTGGGAGGATGTATACGACAAGGGTTATCAGCAGACTCACGCACTGTCAGCAGGCGCATCCGGCGGCTTGTTCGGCAAGGGCGCCGGTCGCGGCTGGCTAAAGGATGCATTTGCCGCAAACACCGACACCGTATTCAGCGTTGTCTGCGAGGAGCTCGGTCTTATCATTGCAATCTGCGCAGTACTCGCAATACTCACTCTCGCATTCTTTGCAGTAAGAAACACCGCACACGGCAGAAGTACTTACTACTCCATTGCCGCATGTGCAACCGCAAGCATGTTTATGGTTCAGCTAGCACTTAATGTTTTCGGCTCGGTCGACATTCTGCCCTTCACAGGCGTTACCTTCCCCTTCGTATCCCGCGGCGGTACCTCCGTTCTCGCCTGCTGGATGCTGCTTGCCTTTATCAAGGCAGGCGATACACGCAAGGGCGCAAGCTTCGTTGTCAAGGACCCCGATGCCAAGGTTAAGGAGGTAAAAGCATGAGAAAAGTATCCTTACGCTCTTCCTTTTCCATAATTATGGCGCTTCTCGTTGTCCTCGGTCTTGTTGTTTACACCTTCAGATACATCCGTGACGGTGAAAAGTGGGCTCTGTATTTTGACGAGGCTACCTCAAACTGCAACTATACGCTGACCGACCGCAACGGCACGGTGCTTGCTAAGATGGGCAACGGCGGCAAGTACTATGCAGACGATGCAAACATTCGCGCAGCCTGCTATCAGGTTGTCGGCGATTACGGCGGCAATATCGGTACCGGTGCGCTGCAGAGCTTTTCAAGACAGCTTTCCGGCTACAATCTCATAACCGGCATTGAGCAGCAGGACGATGTTAATCTGAAGCTCACTATTGATGCCGACCTCAATCTCAAGGCGTACGAGGCTCTCAACGGCAGAAACGGCGTAGTTCTGCTTATGAACTACAAGACCGGCGAAATTCTCTGTATGGTATCCTCACCTGCAATCGACCCTGCTAACCCACCGTCCGTGCTTCCCGACGGTGTTTATATCAACCGCTGCATAAGCTCAAGCTTTGTCCCCGGCTCAATTTTCAAGCTCGTTACGCTTACTGCGGCAATTGAGAATATTGATAATCTTTATCAGCGCACCTTCACCTGCAACGGCAGCATCGAAGTAAACGGCATAAAGGTTACCTGCACGGGTCATCACGGAGAGCAGACCATTGAGCAGGCACTTGCAAATTCCTGCAACTGCGCCTTCGGCAACCTTGCCCTTGAGCTCGGTGCGGATACGCTCGCTGAGTATGCCGATAAGCTCGGCTTAACCTCGCAGCAGAAGCTCGACAGCATTACTACCGCGGCAGGCAATTTCACCAAGGACAATTCAAAGAGCGCTTCACTTGCATGGTCGGGTATCGGTCAGTACGAGGACCTTGTATCCCCCTACTCAATGCTCAGACTTGTAGGTGCAATTGCAAACAACGGCAATCTTAACGAGCCTTCCCTGCTCGGTACCTCGCAGTCAACAACTTCCCTTCTGAACGCTTCAACTGCATCGAAGATTTCTTCGATGATGAACTACAATGTTACCTACCATTACGGCAAGTCTACCTTCCCCGGTCTTGACATTTCGGCAAAGACAGGTACTGCCGAGACCGGTGACGGCAAGGCAAGCCACGGCTGGTTTGTCGGCTTCCTCAATGATGCTTCGCATCCCTATGCCTTCGTTGTTCTTGTTGAACACGGCGGCAGCGGTCTCGGCTCGGCAGGTGCGGTTGCAAATACCGTGCTGCAGGAGGCCGTAAAGAAATAACACAGGAGAAAACCAATGATTGATATATCCGTCAACGGACTTGTAAAGTCCTTTGAATTGGGTAAAAACATACTTGACGGGCTCAGCTTCGACATTACCGAGGGTGAGCGCGTCGGCATATTAGGACACAACGGATGCGGCAAGACAACTCTGTTCAGAATTCTTGTCGGTGAGATTGATTACGATGAGGGCAGTGTTTCGGTTGCTAACGGCAAACGCATAGGTCTTATTTCGCAGATTCCCGTTTATCCTCCCGACTGGACAACTGAGGATGTTCTCAAGGATGCTCACAGAAATCTGTACCGCATAAGCGAAAAGCTCGAAAAGCTCACAATGCAGATGGAAACCGATTCGTCCGAGCAGCTGCTTAAGGAATACGACCGTCTGTCCGAGGATTTCCGCAGACTCGGCGGCTACGAGATGGACATAAACCGCAACCGCGTTGCAAACGGTCTTGACATTCCGCAGAGCATGCGTGAGCAGCTTTTTGACAGTCTGTCAGGCGGTGAACGCACAAGGGTCAACCTTGCCCGACTCATACTTGAAAACACCGACATACTGCTTCTTGACGAGCCTACGAACCACTTGGACCTTCGTGCAACCGAATGGCTTGAGGAGTATCTGCTGCACTTTAAGGGCACAGTGCTTGCAATTAGCCATGACCGCTTTTTCCTTGACCGCATCGCACAGCGCTGCATTGAGATTAATGACGGCAAGGCTGAGTTTTACAGCGGCGGCTACAGCTTCTATGTAACCGAGCGTGAAAAGCGCTTCGAGGAAAAGCTCAGAAAATACGAGAAGGACCAGGCTAAGATTGAGCAGCTTACTCGCGCTGCCGAGCAGATGCATCTTTGGGCATTCATGGGCAACGACAAGCTGCACAAGCGTGCTTTTTCAATGGAAAAGCGCATTGCCAAGCTCGAGCAGACCGAGCGTCCCACGCAGGCTAAGAAGCTTTCCGCTAAGTTCTCCGCCCGCGAGTTCAACGGTGACGAGGTATTCGTCTGCGATGGCATATCCAAAAGCTTCGGTGAGAAAAAGCTGTTTTCCGAGCTTGCGCTGACTGTTGCAGGCGGAGAGCGCATTGCGCTTATCGGCGATAACGGAACTGGAAAATCTACCCTCGTAAAGCTTATTATGCAAAAGGAAAATCCCGATTCGGGTTATCTTTATCTCGGACCGTCGGTTCGCCCTGCATATCTGCCGCAGATAGTACAATTCTCCGTACCCGAGCGCAATCTTATTGATACTATGCTGTATGATTGCCGCTGTCAGCCGCAGGAGGCGCGCGACAGACTCGGTGCCTTCGGTTTCCGTGGAGAAGATGTATTTACTCCCGTCGGCGCTCTTTCGGGCGGTGAGCGAAGCAGGCTTAAGCTCTGCATGCTCATGGGCAGCGATATAAACTTCCTTATCCTCGACGAGCCTACAAACCATCTCGACATTGCAAGCCGTGAATGGATGGAGGACGCAGTTTCGCAGTACCCCGAGGCGCTTTTATTCGTATCACACGACAGATATTTCATAGAAAAGTTCGCAACCCGCATATGGCATCTTGAGGACGGCAAGGTCTTTGATTACCGCGGAACATACGCACAGTACCGCGAATATATGGCGCGGCAAACGGTGTTTACTCAGGCAGCCAAGCAGGAGGTCAAGCGCAAGGAGCCTCAGCCGAAAAAGAAAAGCGGTGGCTCAGAAAAGCTGCGAAACAAGCTCGAGCGCGAGATTGCTAAGCTTGAGGAGCAGCTTGCCGAGCTTGACAAAACCGCCGAGGAATACGCAAGTGATTATCAGAAGCTGATGGAGATTGAGACTCAGAAGGACGAGCTCAACGACCGTATTCTTGAGGCTTATGAGGCCTGGGAGGCGCTGGCATAATGAAGAAAAAGCTGCTTTCCGCCGCTGCGCTCTGTGCCTGCGCGTTTATCCTTGACCGATTTTTCTCGGGACATAATTACATTGCATACGCTATGTATCTCGGTGCGGCGTTAACTGTTATTTTTGCCCTTGCCGGTAAGGTGCTCAAGCGCTTTATATGCATAGGTCTTGCACTTTGTCTTGCTTACTTTGCCGTTGTTGAAGTGCCGATAATCAAAAGCTCATCAGGCGATGATAATGTTAACGCCGACTACATCATCGTACTTGGTGCGGCTGTACACGGTGATACCCCTTCCCTCTCGCTGCTTGAGAGAATGGAGGCGGCGTGTGATTATCTTCTTGAACACCCGAGCACTGTTGCTATTGTCAGCGGCGGTCAGGGCGGCGGTGAGAATATGAGCGAGGCTCAGGCAATGTATAACTGGCTGAGTGCAAACGGCATTGACGCAGAGCGGATTATTATGGAGGATAAGGCTACCTCCACCTACGAAAATCTGAAGTTCAGCTTTGAGATAATTAATTCTCTCGGCAATGCAGATACTGCAACAATCGCGGTTGTTACAAGCGAATACCACATATACAGAGCAAAGCTTCTTGCAAGCACGCTCGGCACAGAGGTTTACGCAGTGGCAGCGCATACAACATATCCGACGGTCAGACTCAACTATTTTATCCGCGAGGCCTTCGGAGTTACATATCAGATGATATTCGGCTGAAAAAGAGACTGCAATGTAGTCTCTTTTTTGCATTAATGAAGCCTGCCAAGCATAGGATTGTACAGACTTAGCTTCGGGAGGGATTACATTGAAGAATGTATTGGATAAAATCAAAAAGCGTAAGGCCGTTGTATCTGTGCTTTCATTGGCACTGCTCATAGGCATTATATTTTGGGCGGTGAACAGCCCTGCTGTTGTAGGCGTATCAGCAAGCGAACGGCAGCTGCCTATTTACTGCGTTCAGCGCGAAGATAAGGTGGTTGCGCTCTCCTTCGATGCCGCATGGGGTAACGAGGACACGCAGACACTCATCGATATTCTAAATAAATACGATGTGAATGTTACATTTTTCGTTGTCGGTCAGTGGGTTGACAAATACCCCGAATCCGTCAAGGCGCTGCACGATGCGGGAAACGAGGTAATGAGTCACTCCGATGACCATGCGCACTTTGCGCAGCTAAGTGCAGAGCAGATTACCGCAAACATCAATACCTCAAACGACAAAATTGAAAAGGTTACCGGCGTGCGCCCCACCCTTTTCCGCTGCCCCTACGGTGAATACAACGATACTGTTATATCCACAATCAACGGCATGGATATGAATGTAATTCAGTGGGATGTAGACAGCCTTGACTGGAAAGACCTTTCCGCTGACGAGATTTCAAGCCGCGTGCTGAACAATGTAAAGGCAGGCAGTATTGTTCTGTTCCACAACGCAGCAAAGAATACGCCCGAGGCGCTGCCGACAATTATCGAGTCACTTATTGCCGA
>JAZULF010000279.1:0-3645 GCA_045643645.1 Oscillospiraceae bacterium | reverse complement strand
CCCGACGGGGAACGGTCGGAACGCTTAATCATACAAACTGAGTTCTCAATTAGAAGGGCCAATCAAAAATGGCATTCCAGAACAGCCAGTTAGCAACCTTGAACTGAAGCTTTGCAAGCAGCATTTATTTTTCCTCCTTGTTGTATTTTCGTGTTTATTACGCTCTACACATAAAGACGGATTTGTTATGCCGATATTGCAGCAGACGGAAAAATAATCCCAAAAATCATAACTCCATAAATATAACTATGTAAGGCGGACAAGCACATCTGTATAATTATATGTTCCCGTACACCCGAATATTCCTTTGTTGAAAAAACGATAGTTGACAAGTCAACAAAAGAGTGCTATATTCTGTCATTGTCCGACCCTTGCTCTGCGGTAGGAGCATATAAATTTTAATGATACGGAGAACGGATATGAATTCTGCGGAACGGTACGAGCGGTTTGCTGTGCGCTTGGGCGAGCTTCACAAGCGGGTCAGGCGTATGCAGGAGCAGTGGCTCAGGGAATATGACATCTCACTTCTTGAATACCATATAATTGTTGTCATTGCGCGCTCGGAGGATGTAAGTCAGAGCGACATTGCCTCGGCGCTTGATGTTGACAAGGCGCTTGTTTCAAGGCAGATAAACGCAATGGTTAAGAAGGGACTCATAAACCGCGACGATGACCCGAGCTGCCGCAGAAAGAATAAGCTTTCGCTGAGCGAAAGCACAAAGAGCCTTATCCCCGGACTGATGGAGGCGCATCGCATCGGTCTTGAAAAGGCGTTCTCCGATGTGGACGAAAGCAAGCTGAATGAATTAGAAGAAGTATTAGAAGGATTGGTAAACAGACTATGAGCAAGCACGAACCCAAGAACAATGAGATTAAGTCCAAATCAGGCGGCAAAAGCCTCGTCTGGATGGCAATAATCTACCTGCTGGGACTGTTTATCGGCGCAATCGACACCGGTATAATCACCCCCGCACGCCCCATTATTCAGAGCCAGCTCGGCGTTGACGCAAGCCTCGGCATCTGGATGATTACAATCTACACACTCACCTACGCAGCCATCATCCCCATCTCGGGTAAGCTGGCAGACCGTATGGGCCGCAAGCCGATTTATCTGCTGAGCGTTGCCCTGTTCGGCACAGGCTCCGTTGTCTGTGCGCTGTCTGCATCGTTTGACAGCTTCCTCGTGCTTATGCTCGGCCGCGTAATTCAGGCATCAGGCGCAGGCGGCATTATGCCCGTTGCAACCGCGGAATTCGGCACAAGCTTCCCCGAGGAAAAGCGCGGCATGGCGCTCGGCCTTGTCGGTGCGGTCTACGGCATCGCAAATGTTCTCGGCGCATCCGTCGGCAGTGCAATTCTTGACATTGCAGGCGTTTCCCAGTGGCAGTGGATATTCCTCATCAATGTCCCCATCTGCATCTTCATTGTTATCGCAGGCGTCATTGCCCTGCCCAATAACCGCGCTGACGATATCAAGGCAACGGATAAGCTCGGCACCCTGCTGATGACCGTCATTATCCTCTCCCTGCTTTACGGTCTGAAGAACCTCGACTTCTTCGACTTTGTAAACTCCATCACCTCAATCGGCGTATGGCCCTTCCTCGTAATTCCCCTCGTGCTTCTACCCCTGTTCGTTATTGTTGAGCGCAGGGCAGAGGACCCCATCTTCCACATTGAGTACGCAAGCAACCGTCAGATTATGATTACCCTCGCACTCGGCGTTGTTGTCGGCTGCTCCATGATGGGTATGGTATTCATTCCGCAGTTTTCCGAGAACGCACTGCGCATCCCCTCGGGCAGCGGCGGCTACTTCGTAATTATCCTCGGCTTCTGTGCCGGCGGCTCATCTATGATGTCGGGTAAGCTCATCGACAAGCGCGGCGCAAAGATAGTTATGGCGGCAGGCTTCATCACCACCATTATCGGCTGTCTGTATCTGTCCTTTGTCGCAGTACGCTTTGTCAATCTGCTCAATGTCATCATCTCCCTCGTACTTATCGGCTTCGGCCTCGGCCTCACCATGGGTACTCCGCTCAACTATATGATGCTGAAGAACACAAGCGACGAGGAGAGTAACTCCGCACTCGCAACCCTGTCCCTTGTCCGTTCAATCGGCACCGCGGTTGCACCCGCAATTATGGTCGGCTTTATCGTACACGCAGTAGGCGGCATTCAGACCGACATCATGAATGTTCTGCCTAAGGAAATCGAGATTGCGCAGCTTCCCTACGCTGAGGAAATTGACGCAACCATCGACCGCTACAAGAGCGACCCCAACTTCGCAGACCAGCTTGAGGGCGTGGATATCCCCCGCCTCAGCGATATGACCAAAATGGAAATCACCATGGAGGGCGACAGCGATTACGAGATGCCCGCCGACCTGCTTGAGCAGCTCCAGAACAGTGATGTAACCAATATCTCCGACAGCACCAAGGCACTTGTTGAGAGAATGTTCGAGGATATGTCCCCGACGATTATCGACAGCATCAACGGCGGTATCGACGAGGGCATCAAGGGCATTCAGACGGGTGTCAGCGAGCTTGAAAAGGCCATCGTGCAGATGCAGGAGGGCTATGACGGCATAGGCAGCGGCATTGACGGTATGAGCCAGGGCGTAAGCGCTCAGGATAAGGCACTCAAGCAGCTTCGCCAGGCTGAGAAGATGCTCCGCAGCTTTGAAAACGGTATTCCCGAGGGTATGAGCCTGCTCGACTTCATTCCCGCAGAGGCAAAGAACGCAATGCCCGAGCAGTCCCTCGCAATGATTAAGAATGTCAGAACAGTTGACGACCTCAAGGCACTCATTGCCCAGCTTGACAGCGCAATCGAGTCCATGACCTCCGCCGAGGAGCAGCTTGACAGCGCAATCTCCATGATGGAGATGCTCCCCTACGGACGCACTCCCGAGGGCACAACCGTGCTCGACTATATTCCCGCTGAGGTGCAGGCACAGATGCCTGCACAGACCATCGCAATGCTCCAGGGCGTTAACGATGTCAAGCAGCTTAACGAAATGAAGCAGCAGCTTGAGGATGGCGTCGCAGCTCAGCAGGCGGCAAAGGCACAGCTTGAGAGCGCGCTCGATATGCTCACCGCTCTGTCCGAGGGCAAAATTCCCGAGGGTATGAGCCTGCTCAGCTTCATCCCCGCAGAGGCAAAGAAGGCAATGCCCGCAGATACCCTCAAGCAGCTTGCAGGTATCAAGACCGTCGATGAGCTTTCCAAGCTCGGTGACCAGCTTGAGGCAGCAAGAGATACCCTCGCAGGCGAGCGCGATAAGGCAAAGCAGTCGCAGTCCGAGATGGGCACCGCACTCAACGGTATGCAGGATTCCCGCACCGAAATGAAGGAGCTTCTGCGTATGCTCGGCGAGCTCAAGGAAGCAATCCCCGGCGCAGTTAAGGGCGCAGGCGAAAGCTATGTAAACAGCATTGACGAATTAAGTCCCGAGATTGAGGATGTATTCCAGAGCACCGTAAATGTCGGCTACCGCAACATGTATCTGTTCCTCGTTGCAGTAAATGTGCTCGGCATCTTCCTGCTCATGTTCTACATCGAGCCCCGCCGCGTTGAAACCAAGCCCGAAGAGGTATAAGCAATAAATCAAAAGCCTTGAGGCAAATGCCTCAAGGCTTTTTTGCGCCC
>JAZULF010000278.1:0-24505 GCA_045643645.1 Oscillospiraceae bacterium | reverse complement strand
GAGGAAACCGACTGCCTGCCATAACAAATACGGCAGCGGCACAAAATGCCCCGAACACGAAGTTCGGGGCATTTTTGGTTGCAAAAAAATTTCATTAAAATATTAATTAAAGATTTAATTGTGCTAATTGCCGATATATTGGTAAAAATGCCGTCAATTTAACGAGTTAATTATAGATTTCGGACAAAAATAACCAAATATCAAAATAATTATTGAATTATTTATCAAAACATTTAATAGAACGCCTTGTACCTGCCCGAAAAACTATTGAAACTACAAAATTGACAAAATTGACGAAGCTTTGTCATTAATGATATTCTAAGTCCGTCAGGAATGGCCCTTTTTATTGATGTTTTTCGTGCTGTTTCGAATAATCATTTTCGGCTCGAATTCCACACGGGTTACGCCCATAGTGCTGACATCGGTTGCGTTGTCGTGAGCGTTGTCGATTTTCTTGATTAGCAGCTCCGTTGCATCGCGCGCACGCAGGTGCGGGTAGTGCTCAACCGTGGTCAGCGAGATTGATGCCATTTCCGAAAGGCTGATGTTATCGCAGCCGATGACGGAGTAATCCTGCGGCACATGGTAGCCGCGTGCCTTGATTGCATCGAAAATGCCGAGGCAAATCATATCGTTATAGCCGATGATGCCGGTTATCGTTTCCGAATATCTGTCAAGCACGCGGTTTGTGAGCAGTATGCCCGCCGCGTAGTCCTCAACCGCACCGCGCGGGGATATTTCCTCGCTCTGCAGGGTGATGACCTTGACCGCATCCTCGGGGAAGCCGTTTTTACGGTAGGTTTCCTTGATTCCCTCAAGTCTCTGAACACGCGTTACATATTTCGCGTTTAAACTCGTCGCGACATAGGCTACACTTGTGTGGCCCTGACGAATCATATGCTCAGCGATAAGCTGTCCTATTCCATAGCTGTTTACCTCGATTGTGTCGAGCTTTACATTCAGGTTCCGGTCGCACACAACAACACAGGGCTTCAGCGCATTTGCTCTCTCGAGCAGGCTAATATTGTCCGGCTGATACAGAAAGATTGCACCTGACAGCGGCATACATCTCAGACACTGCAGAACATTGTTCTCAGCCTTGGGATGCCGATAGGTGTTTAGAGTCAGGCAGGTATAGCCGTTTTCCTGAGCCTTGCTCTGCACAGCGGCAAGCTGCTTTGCATAGCTGAGGTTATCGCAGGAGGGAAGCACAACCAGCAGAATTTTCTCATTCTGCATACCGCTTGTGGTCATTCCCTTATAGCCTAAGGTGTTGCAGGCATCGAGAACTCTCTGGCGGGTTTCCTCGGAGAAGCTGACATTCTCATAATTGTTCAGTATCATCGATACGGTAGACTGGGACACTCCGGCAAGCTTTGCGACATCCTTTGCGGACACGGCACCGCGCTTAGGCATAATAGACACCTCCGTATTTTTGTTGATAGCGTTTACTAAAGTATTTAGTAAGCTTATCATATCACACTTTCCGCAAGAAGGAAAGTGTGCGCAACAAGTTAATAGAGTTTTTCATTACAACAAATTTTATGAAAGGACGGAATAAAATGAAAAACATTAAAAAAGCATTAGCTATTGTTCTCGTGATAGCAATGGCACTGTGCGTTTGCGCCTGCGGCAACAGCAACAAGCAGGAAGCAAACGACAACGGTGAGAAAATCACCATCGAAGTATGGCACAGAGCCTCTGCTGACATGGGCGCTGATGTACTTCAGGCAGCAGCTGACGAATTCAACGCCAGCCAGGACAAGTATGAGGTAGTTCCCGTATACAACAGCGGCGAATACAAGGGCCTCATCCAGCAGATGGTTGCTGACGCAGCAACCGGCAATACCCCCGGTATCAGCCAGATTTCCTACACCTGGAGCAACTTCCTCTGCGAAAACTTCCCCACCACTGACATCGCATCCCTCGAAGGCGGCGAAGAATTCCTCTCCGCATTTGATGCAAACCTCGTTGACCTGTGCAAGAACCCCGACGGCACTCAGGTCGTAGGTATCCCCGTAGCAAACAGCTGCCCCATCTTCTACTACAATGTAGATGTCTGCAAGGCAGCAGGTCTTGATGTAAACAAGCTCCCCACCACCTGGGAAGAAGTTGTTGACTGGGCAAAGGCAATCGTTGAGAAGACAGATGCAGAGGGCTTCAGCTTTGCAGCTCCCCCTGACTTCTGGCTCGAAGAGTGGCTGGTCGAGAGCTTCGGCGGCGACATCTACACCAAGGCAGCAGACGGCTCCTATGTTGCAAACTTTGCTGACGACGCAGCAGTAAACGCAATGCAGGGCGTTGCAGACCTCTATAAAGACGGCACCGGCGTATTCCTCTCCGGCGCAGACGCAATCAAGGAAGCATTCTCCAGCGGCAAGCTCGGTATAATGATTGCTACCATCGGCTGGTCCACCGGCTTCACCTCCTCCTGCGACTTTGACTGGGTTGCAAACTCCGTAGTTTCCTGCAACGGCAACGATGTTACCGCACCCGTAGGCGGCTCCATGTTCTGCATCACCGCTACCGACCCTGATGTAGCAGAAGGCGCATGGCAGTTCCTCCAGCTCCTCGGCAGCGCAAAGTACATCGAGGCATGGTCCGAAGCAACCGGTTACCTGCCCGGCAGAGCTGATGTTCGCGATGCAGACGGCTTCAAGGCATATGTTGCAGAGCATCCCTACCTCAATGCAGGCCTCAATGTTATCGACGCACTGAACACTCCCGTTGCATTCCCCGGCAACTCCGCACTGCAGCTTCAGGACGACTTCTGCAATGCTCGTGACGCTATCTACACCGGTCAGGGCACCGCAAAGGACATCCTCGCACCTCTTGCAGAAACTGCAAACACCCTCATGAACGAGGGCTGATATACAGCATAAACACTATCAACGCGACCTCACATTAATTTAGTATTGCCCAATGGAAGCATTGGGCAATACTTCCTTAAAAGGAAGATTTATTATGAACGGATTATACTATTCAAGCTATGGCTCAGACCAGGACCAGTACCCTCACATGCTCAAGGTCCTTGAAAAATGCAAGCCCCTTAATGTCGGCGTTGAGCTGGCTATTTACAGCCGCATCTCTCAGAGACCGCAACACATCGAAAACCTTCTCAAGGTTAAGGATGAATTCGTATCCTACCCCACCTTATTCCACGGCCCCTTCTTTGAACTGGAAGCAACCAGCGAGCCTGACAGCGAAGCTGCGAAATATATGATAGAAGCCTACAAGACCTCCTTTGAGCTTTGCAATATCTTCAACGCAAAGTCCATAGTAATGCACACCAACCAGTGCGTTTTTGAGGACAAGGACCAGGCACATCTTCAGGAAAACTCACGCAATATGATTCTGACCCTCGGCGAGCTTGCAAGACAGGCAAAGGTCGAAATGACCGTCGAGAATGTCGGCTTCAACTACAATCACAGCGTTCTCTTCCCCGAGGACGATTTCATCGCTCTTATCAAGAGCCTGCCCGAGGATATCGGCTGCCTCATCGACATCGGTCACGCAATTCTCAATGACTGGAATATCGAGCGCGTAATTGCCGAGCTCGGCAGCAGAATTTCCGCATACCATATCCACAACAACCCCGGCGACCGCGACACGCACAGACCTCTGTTTGAGGACGGCATGAAGTACTCATACGACCAGATAGTCAGCATGTTCAAGGCAATGGAGAAGTATTCTCCCGACGCCGCCTGGATACTCGAGTACTCACCCGGCCCGCACATCACCCCCGAGCTTATGCTCAACGATTTCACAGAGGTTAACAACATTCTCAAATCAATATCCTGAAAGGATGTCTTGCAATGCTTAAGAACCATCAACCAACGCTGACCCGCAAGGCATATAAGCGGCGAGAGCGCAGGCTGGCGTTCTTCCTGCTGGTACCGACAATCATTGTCTTTGCCGTATTTATGTTCTGGCCGGTAATTTACACATTCTATCTCAGTACGCTGAAATGGAATATGATAAATCCCGTCAAGACCTCTGTCGGCCTTGCCAACTATGTGAAGATTTTCCATAGCGCAGAATTTACGCTGGTGCTGAAGAACACGCTTCTGTACCTCGTGCTGTTCATTATCATCGATGTCGTAGTTCCCTATATTGTGTCCTACTGCCTCACATATCTTGTAAAGAAGCTGAAGCAGTTCTACAAGGTCGCAATGTTTATCCCCAGCCTCATCTCCCTCGTAATCGGCGGACTTATCATGAGCTGGATTTGGAACTCCGTTTCAGGCCCCATTGCCACCGTGTGGAATGCCCTCGGCGGCACCTTCCCCAACTGGGCGTCAACGAGCGGACTTGTCATCGTTGTAATTGCGCTTGTCGTATCGTGGAAGATGTTCGGCTACAACATAATCGTGCTTGTTTCCGCCATCGACAGCGTGCCTATGGAGCTTATTGAAACGGCAAAGCTCGAGAAAACCCCGAATATCGAGATTTTCTTCAAGATTGTTCTGCCCCTCACCTCCGCATCGGGCATCTACACTCTGATTATTACGATGGTATGGGGTCTGCAGTGGTCGTACACGCCGCTTAACATTTTGACAGCGGGCGGACCTAACAACTGGAGTACCAATGTCATCTACGAAGTTTACGAGAAGGCATTTGCAATCTTTGCGGCAGGCGAAGCCTCCGCACTGGCTGTAATTGCGCTCGCACTGTTCATACTGTTCCTTATCCTGGAATTCGTGTTTGTTGAAAAGAAGGTGTTCTATGAAAACTGAGAACAGACAGGCTACCGTCAACAGCCGCAAGGAAAAGGTAAACAGCATTGTAGCAAACATCTTTATGATTCTCATCGTTTTCACAATGCTTTACCCTGTGTTCTTCGCAGCAGGCGCCTCCTTCAAGCCCCAGAAGGAAATTTTCAGCAATGTATTGAATTTCTTTACCGCAAACCCGACTCTTGAAAGCTACGCAAGAGCAATAAGCCGCATTGACTACATAAAGGTCGTATGGAACACCTTCGCCATCGCATTCTGCGTAATGGCATTCAAGGTATTCACCAGCTATCTGTGTGCATATGCCTTCGTTTTCCTCGACTTCCCCATGAAGAAGCTGCTTTACTTCCTGCTTATCTCCACGATGTTCATCCCCTTCACCGTAACGATGATTCCGAACTACATCACCATCTCGAAGATAGGCCTGAGGGACAGCATCGTCGGCGTTATGCTCCCACAGCTCAGTGACGCAATGGGCATTATGCTGCTCAGACAGCAGATGAGAACCATACCCAAGTCACTGATAGAGGTCGGCAGACTTGAAAAATCCAGCAACTTTACGATTATGACCCAGATTGTTCTGCCTATCGTAAAGCCCGGCGTTATCTCAACCGCAATTATATTCTTTATCAATTCCTGGAACGAATATGTCTGGCCCAGACTCATACTCAGAAGCGACGGCAACTACACCCTGTCCCTGGCACTGCAGCTGTTTGTTGACTCTGAGGCAGGCAGCGGAATGGGCATCTGCATGGCAATGTGTGTAATGACCATGCTGATACCGCTTATTCTGTTTGTAATTTTCCAGCGACAGATTATGGCTACCTACGCCAGCTCCGGAATTAAGGGATAGGAGAAGTGATTATGAGCGAAAAAGGCGAAATCAGATTTGAACATGTAAAAAAGGCATACGGAAATAATGTCGTTATTCCCGACCTCAATTTAACTATAAAGCCCCACGAGCGCACCATTCTCTTGGGACCCTCCGGCTGCGGCAAGACCACCACTCTTCGCATGATTGCGGGCCTTGAGGATATTAGCGACGGCTCTCTGTATATGAACGGCATCGTTGTCAACGATATTCAGAGCGGCGACCGCGACATCGCAATGGTATTCCAAAACTACGCACTGTTCCCGCACATGACCGTTTTCAAGAACATTGCATTCGGTCTGCGCACCTTCAAGCTGTCAAAGGACGAGGTCAGGCAGCGTGTAGAAAATATGATGCATATCATGGAGCTTGACGGCCTCGGTGACAGACTGCCAAGAGAGCTTTCGGGCGGTCAGCGTCAGCGCGTTGCTCTTGCACGCGCATCCGTCAAGAACGCATCCTTCTTCCTTCTGGACGAGCCTCTGTCCAACCTCGACGCACAGCTGAGAACCCAGGCGCGTAAGGAGCTTGTAAAGCTTCACGAGCTGTATTCCCCGACATTCATCTATGTCACCCATGACCAGATTGAGGCAATGACCATCGGTCAGAATGTCGTTCTCATGAACAAGGGCGAAATTCAGATGCAGGATACACCCTACAACATCTATCACCGCCCCATAAATGTGTTCACCGCAAGATTCATCGGTTCTCCTCCCATGAACATTGTGAAGATGGCAGTTGACGGCAACGCAATCGTAGCCGGCGATATCCGCATTCCTCTTTCCAAGGCATGGACAGAGCAGATTGGTGACAGAAAAGAAATTCTCTTCGGTATCAGACCCGAGAGCATTCAGCTTCAGACCGAGGCTGCCGAAAACGCAGTGCAGGTCGAGGTCAAGTACCTTGAGAACTACGGCAACAAGCTCGGCGCATACTTCAATGTCGGCGAAACCGAATTCATCGCGATGCAGGAGCAGTACTCCGGCGCGGCAGTAGGCGAGAAGGCCTACTGGGCACCCGATTATTCAAAGATGTCCTTCTTCGACGCACAGACCGAGAAAAATGTTGGCTATCCGCAGGAATACCTGACCACTGCAGATACCGGTTGGGACCCCTGCAATCTTATAATGGAGAAAGAAAGCAAGGGAGAATAATCGTGGATAAGCTTGAAAACATAAAACTCGTCACCTTCGATATGGACGGAACCCTGATTGACGACGAATGGGCGCACGAGCAGGCAAAGACCGAAATCGCACGCTCCATCGGCGCAGACGGCGAGCTTGACCTGCCTATGTACACGGGCCGCTCCAACAGAAAGTTCTGGGAGCATATCTGCTCCAAGTTCAATATCGACGGAGATATCGAGGACCTTACCCGCCGTCAGTTCGTGCGCGTATACGAGCTGTGCGCGGAGAAAAAGCAGCCTGCCTCGGCAGGCGTTGTGGAAGCGCTGAAGCACTTCAAGTCCAAGGGCATCAAGGTTGCAATCACCTCCGGCTCGGATGAATTTTTCATCGACAAAATACTTGACTACCTCGAGATTACCCAGTATTTTGATGTTAAGGTATTCAAGGAGCTGGTCAAGGATGTCAAGCCTGCTCCCGATATCTATCTGAAGGCCGTTGAGCTTGCGGGTGTTCCCGCAGAGTTCGCAGTCGGCATCGAGGACAGCAATTCAGGCTGCACCTCACTGCACGGCGCGGGAATGAAGTGCATCGGCTACACCAACAAAGGAGCAAATCCCCAGTCTCTTGCAGAGGCAGATGTAAAAATCGAGACCATGTTTGAGCTGCTGGATATCATCTGACAAATGAACAAGAACGAGAAAGCGCGTCAGGAATGGAAAAACTTCATAGACGATTTTTGGGATTTGATAATGCTGAATATCCTGTTTTTCCTCTCCTGCATTCCCGTGGTCACCTACGGTGCCGCACTCGGCGCACTGTACAGCTCCGTTTCGATGCTTCGCGAGAAGCGCAAGCACGATGGTGCCGCGCGGATGTACTGGGCTGCGTTCAGGAAAAATTTCAGGGGCGTAACTCCCATGTGGCTTATCGTTCTTGCCGCACTGCTTTTAATCTTCTTTGATCTCACCGTTATGAATACGGCTGAGGGTATGGGCAAATATGCCTACTACGGCTTGCTTGCCTTTGTCGCAATTGTAGTTCTGAGCTTTGCGACAGTGGGTATACCCGTCATCGTTGAGCGAGGAACGGGCATTAAGCAGACTGTGTCGGCTGCACTTTCCGTGCTTGCCGCGGCACCCGTGCGCACCTGCCTTGCGTGTGCGCTGAATGCACTGCCGCTTTGTGTGCTGCTGCTTTCAAACAAGGCGTTTGTGGGACTTTTCCTTATATGGATGTGCTTCTACTTCTCGCTTACGGAGCTTGCAATCTCGGGTATGCTGAAAAAGAAGATAAGAAACGAATAACAAAAAACACCGGAAATTAAATCCGGTGTTTTTTTATTTATTTCAGATTTCCTGAACGCTTATTATATCGTCAAGCGCCTTGATGCTGTCGGAAAGCTTTTCCTCAAGCTGTGTGCGCGTTGCCTGTACGGCAAGTATCGCACAGTAGAAATGCTCACCGCCCTCGCGGTCAATCCGGCTAATCTCCAAATCGTTGAGCTTGATGTTTTTTTCCTTCAGAATACGCACAATGTTTTCAAGGCAGTGCGCGTGGGCGTATTCGACATAGATGTTGACATCCTTGACCTTGCGCGCAAGTCCGAATTCGAGCTTTGTAAGAAAAATCTCGGCAAAGAGAATCATAAGCGTTGCGAATATAGCGCATTCAACATAGCCTGCACCGCAGGCAAGTCCCACGATTGACGAGGTCCACAGACCTGCCGCCGTAGTAAGTCCCTTCACGCGCTCGCGCTTTGTGACAATAATCGCGCCTGCGCCGATGAAGCCGATGCCTGCGATAACCTGCGCGCCGAGTCGCGCAATGTCGGTGAACATATGCATATTCAGGTACAGATACTGGCTTGTCATTGTGGTCATCGCGGCGCCGAGGCAAATGAGAATATGGGTGCGGAAGCCGGCAGGGCGGCGCTTATACTCGCGCTCAATGCCGATTACGCCGCCGCAGATAACGGCAAGCGTCAGCCTAACAAGCACCGAAAGAAAGTTTATTTCACGCAGAAAATCAAACGCATGCAGCATTTCGGCACCTCCTTAAATCTCTTCCGTTGCGATAACGCCGTCAAGCTTTGAAAGCTCCACCAAAAGCTCGGTGTGCGCAAGCTTTTTGTTCAGCTTCATATAAAACAGCGCTCTCAGACCCGACAGACGGGCGTTTTCGTCCTTGTCCAGCTCAACCTCGTATATTTCGATGTCCTCAGCCTTCAGGCGGCTGATTACGCCCGAAAGATGCTCAATTCCGTCAAGCTCGACATATACATTCATGCTCCGCGAGTTAAGACGCATGGCGTTTTCAATATACGGGAAAACAACCATGGAAAGAATTATCAGCACAAAGCCGACGACGGTGCATTCGTAAAAGCCTGCGCCGACCGCAATGCCCATGCAGGCGGATGCCCATAGACCTGCGGCAGTAGTAAGTCCCTTGACCTGACTGTGTCCCGTGACTAAAATCGTGCCTGCGCCGAGGAAGCCGACACCGTTAATGACCTGTGCGCCGAAGCGGGATACATCGGTTCTGATGCCGATAAGCTCCGCCGTGTAGGACCAGTCGTGCCACAGCATAAAATCGAGATACTGACTGAGCATAACGGTCATTGCCGAGCCGATTGCCACCAGCATATAGGTGCGGAAGCCTGCAGGGCGGTGCTTCATCTCGCGCTCGAGGCCGATTATGCCGCCCATCAGCATTGCAAGAACTATGCGGAGCATCATCGACGCCATATTAAGTTCTCTCAGATATTCCAAAGCTTCCATAATTGACTCCTCCGGGAGTAAGGTCAGATGAGTCCTCGCTCGGTCAGCTTGCCGATGATATTCCCGGAAAGCTCAGCCATGAGGTCGAGGTCCCATGCAAGCTGATATACGGTGTATCTTGCGCGGGTTTCCTTGCAGTACATAAATGTGTCGCGCAGAATGTCCGCGGTAATTCCGATGTCCTTCGGGTTGCAGGGGCAGCCTATATCGGTGAGCATGCTGCGCATAGCCTCGGAGGGATACATGCCGTCGAGCATTTCCTTTAGCTTGGTCCAGTTAGCCTCAATCGCATCGATTCTCTTGAGTCTGCCCTCGGCGCTGTTTTTGCCCGAGGCTTCCTCAAGCTCGATGATTGCATCGGCTGCGTTGCCGTATGCGCGGTTAATCTCCTTTTTCCATGCCTCCGCGTCATATGCCGCGGCAGCCTTTCTTGCCCTTGCAAAATCGGGAGTGACATTCTTAAGCTCCTCGATGAGCATCAGCGCAAGCACCGTGCCTACGGCAACCTGCTCGCCGTGCATTGCGTAGGGCTTTCCGCGCTGGTCGCCCAGCACCTCCCAATAGTGCGACATATGATGCTCGGCACCCGATATCGGGCGTGAGCTTCCGTAAAGGCTGATTGATGCGCCCGTAAGCAGCAGCGCGCTCATTACATCGCCGATTGCCTCGGGGTCGCGCTCCTTGAGCTTGCCTGCCTTCGAAATGATGTCATCTACATAGTCGGCAACCATTCTGTCGATTTTGCCGCAATAGTGGTCACCGTTTATGATAACCGCAAGACGCCAGTCATTAAGTGCATTGACCTTTGCAACGAGGTCGGCAAAGCCTGCGACGGTCATGCGGTAGGGCGCATTTTTAAGAATGTCGGTATCGCCGATAATAACCTCCGTGCTGTGAGCGGGCATAGTTGCCTTGAGGTTGTTGACATTCATAATGCCGACAGAGGCGGAAAAGCCGTCCATCGGTGCTGCGGTGGGAATTGTGAAGCAGGGCAGACCGAGCTTGAAGCTTGCAAAGCGCAGCATATCGGTGATTGAGCCCGTGCCGATGCCTATCATGAGGTCGCAAGCATCGGGCTTGTTGATGACAATCTCGCCGAGGGTTGCCTCATCAAAGCCCATATGGCGGATTACGAGGGTTTCGTATCTGATGCCGCTTGCGCCGAGAAGCTCCTCGCAGCGCTTGCCTGCTATTTCGTAGGTTATCTTGTCGCAGAGTATGTATGCGTAATTATAGCCGTATTCCCTGACATACTCGGGCAGGGAGTCAAGCGCTCCACTACCTATGTTTATTGCCTTGATGGGCGCATAATGAGTTCTGCCGCAATCGCATTCCAGTTCAACATTGAGATATTTCTCAACGCTCTGTGTTGTTTCATACATCTTCATAATTATCCTCCTGCTCACTTGAGCTTGTTCAGCAGTCTGTCACCGACGGCGCCGCCCGGATGAATAACGGCAAACTGCTCGCGTGTGTATCCCGTGTACTGCATAAGCGCTATGCAGATTGAATCGAACATTGCGAGAACCGCCATCGTGCTTGCGGTTGCAAGCATATTGAAGCGGCAGGGCTCCTTCTCAACCTTGACCTTGAGATAGATATCGGAGTTGACCGCAATCTTCGATTCGGGATTTTCCGAAACGCCGATGAGCAGTGCCTTTTTGGTCTTGCACGCGGGGATGAGATTTACAAGCTCCTGCGTATTTCCACCCTTGCTTATCAGAACGAGGATATCGTCCTCCTGAAGCACGCCCAGACCGCCGTGCACCGCATCGGACGGCTCAAGAAACAGCGCGGGTATCTCAATGCAGCTCAGAGAATGCGCAACCTTTTTTGCCGCCATTGCGGATGTGCCGCAGCCCGAAAGAATTACCTTGCCCTTGCAAGCGGCAAGAGCCTTGACGGTTTTAAGCACCGCTTCCTCGTCAAACTCCTCTGCAAGACGGCGCACCGATTCAGCCTCGATTGCTATGCTGCGTCTTACCTCGCTGAGTATTTCATTATCGTTCATTGTAAAACCTCCGAACTGTATAATACTTAATAAAAAATGTAAGCACAGACCTTAATCTGCGCTTACATTATATCATTATATATGTATGCTCTTCAAGAAAACACGCAGAATTGAGCGGGATTTTGGCAAACAATTGCCTGCAAACGCTCAAAATGCGCAAATATAAGCAAAAACACTCAATACAACAGCTTGTCACCAAGCAGCTCAACATAGGCGTCCGCGGGGCACTTGTCGGTAATCACATAGTCGATGTCCTCAAGCCTTATCGAGCCGTAGAAAAACAGCTTGTCAAACTTTGTGCTGTCGCAAAGCAGGATGTGCCGCTTGGAGTTTTTGAGAAATGCCGCCTTGACCGCAACATTTTCATCGCGGAATTCCGTTGCGCCGCGCTCGAGCGAAAAGCCGCCGCAGGAGAAGAAAAATGTGTCGGCGTACATATCCTCGATTGTCCGCAGCGTTACGCTGCCCGTAAACTCGCCCCACGGGGTGCGCAGCTCGCCGCCGCAAAGAATAACGGAGACATCGGAGCGCTCACGCAGCGCGGAGGGAATCTCAAGACCGTTTGTCGCAATGCGCGTCTGCGGATAGTTAACCGTCCTCGAGGCTAAAATTGCGGAGGTCGTGCTTGAATCGAAGAAGTACGAGGTAGAGGGAGCGAGAAATCGCTCGGCAATATCCGCAATGCGCTCCTTCTCGGCTAAATTCTGACAACGGCGCAGTGTTGCGGGAGTGTCGTAGTTGTTGCCTGCGGTGAGAATTGCGCCGCCGTGCGTGCGCTTTAGGATTCCCTGCTTCTCAAGCTCGCTTAGGTCGCGGCGTATGGTGCTCTGGCTTGCATACAGATAACCCGAAAGCTCCTCAACCGTGGCTCTTGCGTGCTGCTCGATATATGAAATTATCTGCGAGTGGCGCTCTGTGCGGAACATATGCCACACCTCCTGCGATTATATCGGAAACGCTTAATCGGGGTCGGGCATGGTGAAAACACCGCTGCCCTCTGCACCGCTGTTGTGACTTATTTCACCTGCCGCCGCAACAAACTCGAGCGCATCGTCGGAAAGCGCGGCAGCCTGCCTTGCGTCGGTTTCGGCAATGAGCTTATCAAGCCTGCCGTTGCGCTCAAATTTCTGATATTCAAAAAGATTTTTCAGCTTCTTTTCAATCATGATTAATCTCTCCTTTTTGCATTACATCAGTTTATACGATGATGTATGAAAAGCGGCTACCTCAAATGAAAAACTTTTTCATTTTATCAAAGGCTTTGTTCTGCAGCACCTTTACATAGGAGTACGAGATGCACATCTGCTCCGCAATTTCCGTCAGCGTTTTGCCCTTGTAGAAGCGCGCAATGATAATATCGCGCTCGCGCTCATCGAGCGCCTCAAGCGCATCGGCAAGCGTTTCAAGCATCTCGGCATTGCATATATCGTCCTCAATGCAGCTTCCGTCCGCCTGCGCCTCGGGTATCTCCTCAAGCACCTTCCGTGTGCGGAAATAGTCGGTCAGCGTATTGCGGGCAATGGTGAAAATCCATGTTGAGAGAGATGCCTTGCTATCGTCAAAGCTGTCGAGCTTTTCGTAGATTTTTATAAATACATCGGCGGCAAGGTCCTTCGCAAGCTGCTCGTTGCTCAGCTTGGACAGCATATATCCACAGACCTTGCTGTGATAATCGATATAAAGCTGCTCTTTGTCTATGCCTGTGGCTATCATGTCAGACTCCTTTCCGAATGATGTGCTTTAACTATACCACAGATACGCCGTGCAATAAAGAGGGAAAAATACGCGGAAGCATTTTAGCTTCCGCGTATTGCGTTATATGTACTGTTACACATACAGTGCGGCCTGCCATGCCTCACCCATGCAGGCGAGGTGCAGACCCTCCTTGCCGGTGTTGCCCATGATATCGCGCAGGTCAAGCAGAAGCGCCTTGCGCAGATACTCCATGCCCTTTTCGCGAATGCCGTTTTGCAATGCAAACAGCGCGTGCGAGGCAAAGCTCAGTGTTGAATCGTGCAGGCATATAGGCTCAAAGTCCTGCCATGCGGCCTGCTTTTCCCCGGCGGTGAATTCCTCGGGCAGACGGGTCATCAGCAGCAGCACATCAGCCTGCTTGACAACCTTGTAGCGCTGGAGTCTGTCAAAGCATACATGGTGATAGCTTGCGCAGTCATCGGGCTTTAGCTCGGAGATGTCGACGGGCTCGAGCAGATGGAAATTGTCATCGGTTGTGAGATGTCCCGTTTCGGGGTCGCGCGGATAGGGGATGCACTCGCGCAGTGCCGCCCAATCGTCAAGCTCGGAGTCCGTTATTCCGAGTCGGGCATAGGCTTCGGGGCGCTCTGCCTTCAACGCCTCGGCAGCCTTCAGGGCGAGCGCAAGGTTGTGGCGCACCATTGCATTTGTGTACAGATTGTTGGTGCTTACGCCGCAGTATTCATCGGGGCCCTTGCACCAGAGAAGGTCAGCGCGTTTTGCTTCCTTGCGGAAGGTGTAGCGGCTGAGCCAGAAGCGTGCGGTTTCGATGTAAACCTCGGCAGCACCGTCAAGATAGAACTCACGGTCGGCGGAGGTCTTGCAGTAGCTGTCAAGCGCGTAGGCAACATCGGCGGTTATGTGCAGCTCGCTGCAGCCGATGTCCCAGGTTTCGCACTGCTCCGAGCCGTCGAGTGACGCCATCCACGGATAGCGCGCGCCGAGGGTGTTCATAGCAGCCGAGTGACGCTTTGCCGCGGGCAATGCGCCCACGCGGTAGAGGCAGAGATTTTTTGCGGCCTCAAGGTCGTTCTTGAGGAAGAAGGGGAGCATGAACATATCGGTGTCCCAGAAGTAGCAGCCCTTGTAGCGCGCGTGGGTAAGTCCGCGTGCGCCGATGCTGACAGTGCCGTCGCGGCGGCTGCAGCTTGCCATAAGCTGATACATCGAATAGCGCAGACCGACCTGCAGCTCGGGGTCCTCAAGAGGGATGTCGCAGGCTCTGATGCGCATTTTCCATGCGCTTTTGTGCTCAGTAAGAAGCGCGCCAAAATCAAATTCCGCGGGCATAGGCTCAATGTTTTCGGGAACATCGCGGCTTGTGCGCACATAGCTCAGCTTGTCAAGGCGGAAGATGCCCTCGCCATCGAGGGTGAAGCTGAGTGCGATGCCGTCATCGGTCTTTACGGCAACACCCTCGCGCGAGAAGATAACGCTTTCGGAAACGCTGAGGTCCGTACCCTTTACGGAAAACTCCGCGGAAAGCTTTGCCGAGTCGGCAAAAGACGAGGTCAGCTCAGCCAATACAACGCACTCGGTGTTGTCCTTCATCTGGTCATCGGGAATGGTGCAGTTGCAGGAGTCAAGCTCAATTCCGCTTGTAAAGCTTGCGCTTTTTGCGCCGAAAAGCTTGATTTCGCTGCGCTGAAGAAGCATTGTGGGATGCTCTGTCGGGAAAAACAGAGTCTCGCACAGTTCGGCATACTTTTCGCCGCAGTAAGCCTTATATCTATAGGTAAGCACGGCAGATTCAAGGTCAAGCTCGCGCTCAATATCGTCTATGCGCTCAACGGACATTCCGTCAAGGCAGAGAGTTTCGTATACGGGCGTGGGCAGGTTTACAAAGTCCGTGATGCCCGCCTTAATCTCGCCGAATATACCTGCGAGGAAAAGTCCGCGCTCAACGGGTCTCGGCTTCACGCAAAGCGGTGCGTAGCCGCGAACGCCGAAACGGCCGTTTCCCGTGAAGAAAACGCTTTCGGGGAAGGAATCGCAGGGGTCGGTGCTTTTGTGGCACAGGGCCCACGGCGAAAGAATAATATCAGTTCTCATGGTCGCCTCCCACAGCAGTAAATATTGCGTAGCACAGGAAGCCTGCGCAGGTTGCAAAGGCAGCGCCCGTTGTGCAGACTCCGCTTACGGGGTCGATGCTCTCGCAGGCAATGCCGTTATCCATCTCGGTAAGCTCAAGCTCACGGAGAGCCTGCTCCTTGTGACCGCACAGCAGACTGTTGCAAAGACTCAGCACCCACGGCCACGGTGCGTGCGGGCAGCCGATTTCGGCAATGGGACTGTCGGCAAAGCTGAACTCGTAGTCTGCGGACCTTATCATTGCAACGCTGTTGCGCCAGACATCATCGTCCTCAGCGCAGAAGCCGAGATGATTGAGAAGCTGAAGGCTTCCGGGCGGCTCGTCATATATATCGTGCTGTCCCTTGAGGTCGACAGACCAACCGAAGTAAGGCTTGCCGTCCTTGTCGGTGAATACGCAGTTTTCGTAAATTGCCTTGCGGGTTTCATCTGCCACATCGGCAAGCGAGGAATACTCCTCGGGATAGAGCCTTGCAAGCGCGTGCAGTGCCTTCCATGCAAGCACATTGTCGTAGGTGAGATAGGGGTGGACAAGCTCATCGTCGGTAGGCTGCAGGAAGGTTTCGTACAATGCAATGTCGCAATGGCGCATGGAGCGCAGAGTTTTCAGAATGCGCTTTATTGTATCGGTAACGAAACGCTCGGAAAGAATGGAGCGGTCGTCTGTTTTGCTGACATAATTGTCGAGTGCGATAATCGGCGCCATAAGCTCGTCAAGCTCAAAGCCCGGCTCAAGCACTGTGCCGTCAATGTAGCGTGAGTGAATGCCGATGTTGCGGCTTTGTCTTGTGAACACATACACGAGCATCTCGCGTGCAAGCTCACTGTCAGCCTCGAGTATTGCGGGGAAGGACCAAAGCAGCGTGTCACGGTCCCAATATGCCGCGGATACATAGTATCTCGGGCTGCGGCTTGTTGCGCAGATAAGTTCTTCGGTATCCATCGTGATGCCCGTCGCATAGAACATGCAGAAGAACAGATTGGTGTTGTAAATCCTGTTGAGCTTCTCTGAGCCGAGATTTTTGGCGCGCTCGTCGAGCCAGCGCACAGTTTTGGCGTACTCCCACTCATAGCCTCTGCGGAGCATTTCCTTTGCGCTTGTTGCCGCGGCAACCTCCTCAAAGCCGAGTCCCCAGAAGAAGGTTACGGCATAGGGCTTGCCTGCCTCAAGCTCTGCCTCATGGCGCAGACGGAAGCTCACGCTTTCGCCGCACTCATATTCGCAGCTCATTTGCCTGTCGCACATCGGCGCGATTGCGAAAAGCGGATAGCCGCAGCGCTGGTCGAGAATGATGCCGCTGTTCCAACCGCTTTCATAGCAGTGCTTTGTGCCCTCAACGGGCTTTTCCTCGTTGACGCAGTGCATGGTCTGAAGCCAATTGCCCTCAAGTCCCATTGCTGCGCGGCAGGTGCTTTCGCACTCAAGCTCAAGACGAAGGGCAAAGCCGCGCTCGCCTACGGGAGTCAGCACGGTAATCTCAGCGCTGCCGCAGGAAAGCCCGGCGCGCATTCTGGGAATCCAATAATGCTCGCGCCCGCACGACAGATTGTTCAGTTCAACTCTCTGCCCGTCAATTTCGAAAAACGGCAGGAGGAAGGGGTGCTCAACCGAGCCGCGAAGCTCAATAAGTCCCTTAGCCGCCATAGACAGAAAACCCACGGCCTCAATTCCGCCCGTAAGCTCATTTACGGTCGGAAGAGAAATCATTTCATTGCCGCTTGGGGTGTATCGTTCCATAAAAACAGTCCTTTAACTTAAACGGTTAATCTACATATACATTAAAAATCATACTCATAATACGGTGAAAAGTCAAGGCGTTTTAACGGTTTGACTAAAAATATGCAAATAATATATTGACAGACGGAGTTTGTACGGCTATTATTTATTGTGAGATAGCTTAAACGATTAAACTGCGAGGAGGATGTTCATGGCACGAACCACATTAAAAGATGTAGCGGAACGCGCAGGCGTGTCCGTTGCAACCGTGTCCTATGTGCTTAACGGCAAGAGCAACATCTCCGAGCAGACACGCGAGAGGGTGCTCGGTGCAGTGCGTGAAATGGACTATGTTCCCGACCTGAGCGCACGCAGCCTGAGTATGCGTGACTCCAAGCTCATCGGCGTTGTTATACCGCAGACCGAGCCTGGTGATTGCCTTATGCTTCAGAATAGCTTTTACGGCGAGGTACTCGGCAGCATTGAATGCGAGGCACGCCGTCAGGGCTACCACATTCTCATCTCCGCAACCGATGCAAACGAAAGCTACCTCACCCTTGCAAAGCAGAGAAATCTCGACGGCATCATCGTCATCGGTATGTATCCCGACGAGTTTTATCAGCAGATGAAGAAAACGCAGATTCCCATTGCACTTATCGACAGCTACTGCGAGGACCATTACTACCACAGCGTAAGAATTGACGACGCATACGGCAGCTATCTTGCCACACGCCACCTGCTTCAGCACGGACACAGACAGATTGCTCTGTTCGTAGGTCAGGTAAAGGAAAACGGCGTTATGAAAAAGCGCCTTGTCGGCTATAAGCAGGCGCTCGACGAGTTCGGCATTCCGTTCCGCGAGGACTATGTCTTGGAGGGACAGACCGACTACGAAAGCGGCATAGTGCTTGCCAAGCGCATGGTGGAGGCAAAGCTGCCCACAACGGGTATAGTTGCCGCCGCGGATATACTTGCCATCGGCGCAATCAAGGGCCTTTACGAAATGGGCCTGAATGTGCCGAAGGACTACTCAATTATCGGCTTCGACGATCTCGAGATCGCAAATTATATTACCCCCGGTTTGACCAGCATTAAGCAGCAGATTTCCTTGAAGGGAAAGCGTGCGGTTGAGCTTCTTCTGAAGCATATTGCCGACCCCACGCTCACCAAACAGGAGGAGATACTGCCGCTGTCCTTGGTGGAGCGAGAATCAGTAAGGACAATTGAGGCGGATTGAGGGTAAAAAAAGCGGCCTGCACCCCTCGCTAAAGTCGTGCAGACCGCGGAAAAAGACCGTCGCAAGACACTCCTCTTCCATAAACTATTATTTTAATGGAAGTGAGTGAGAAAATCAACTTTTTTTGGGAGGAAAAAACAGTATGAAAAAGTATCTCGCACTTCTTCTCGCCGTAGCAATGGTATTTTGCCTTGTTGCCTGCGGCCAGAACAACGAAGCTGCTGATGAAGGCGAAGCAGTAACCATTACCTACTGCAACTTCAACTCTTCAGGCGGCAACGAAGAAACCCTGCAGAAAATGGCAGACGCATTCCACGAAGCAAACCCCAACATCACCGTTGAAATCGAGACCATCGCATATGACGATTACTTCACTCAGATGCAGACTCGCGTAGCCGGCGGCACCGCTCCCGACTGCTACGAGCTCAACATTGAGAACTTCGCAGCATATGCAAACAAGGGCCTCCTCGCAGAAATCACCGGCGCAGACACCTCTGCACTCAATGAGACTGCACTCAACGCATTCAATGTAAACGGCAAGCAGTACGGCCTTCCCGAGAGCTTCTCCAATGTTGTTCTTATCTACAACAAGGACCTCTTCGACCAGGCTAATGTTGCATACCCCACCGCTGATTGGACTCAGGACGACCTGCAGAAGGCAGCTGAAGCAATCCGCGCTCTCGGCGACGACATCTTCGGCATCTGGCAGCCCATCACCTATAACGAAATCTTCAAGGTAGTTGCACAGTACGGCGGCAGCCTCCTCAACGAAGACAAGACCGAGTTCACCATCAACAGCCCCGAGAACATCAAGGCAGTTCAGACCCTCGTTGACCGTGTTATCGACTCCAATGTACAGCCCAACACCACCCAGCAGGGCGGCATGGGCGACTGGGATATGTTCATGAGCGGCAAGCTCGGCATGATTCCCACCGGCATCTGGGCATTCCAGACCTTCACTGAGAACTGCGACTTCGCATGGGACATCGCAGTAGAGCCCGGCTCCACTCAGAAGGCAACCCACTTCTTCTCCAACTGTGTTGTTATGAACCCCGAAACCAAGAATCCCGAAGCAGTTGCAGCATGGCTGTCCTGGCTCACCGGCTCCACCGAGTCCGCTGACATCCGCCTCGCAGCAGGTTGGGACCTTCCCGCACTCAAGGATATGGACGCTCTGAGCGCATACCTCGAGATTGATCCTCCTGCAAACCGCGCAGCAGTATTCGAGAGCCTCGACTATCTCGTAATGCCTCCCGTTATTGAGGATTACGCACTTATGAGCGACATCATCGGCCAGTACCTCGCAGCAGCAGCTGACGGTACCATGACCGTTGAAGAAGCAATGAATGCCGCACAGGCAGACTGCGTAGCACAGATCTCCCTCGGCTAATCGATAATTCAGGCCAGGGCAGAAATGCCCTGGCCTTTCTTTTGCCGAAAAAGCTGTTTCCGGTGAAAGAAAGGCAGAGTCAAAATGACTCCCTAATGCATTCAGACAGGAGGTATCCTGACAAATGAAACTGCTCAAAAGAAGCCGTGGCTTGGGGCAGGACGGATTTTTGAACGCATCTCCGTTCCTCGTTCCGAGCATAATCGGCTTTTCCGTATTCTATCTGGTCCCGATGATTATCTCAATCTTCATAAGCCTTACCGATTGGAACGGTCTTGACCGCCTTTTCGCCGACGGCTTTATGCAGGAGCATTTCATCGGTCTGCAGAACTATAAGGAAATTCTCAAAAGCGAGGAGTTCTGGAAGGTGCTCGGCAATACCGCAGAGTATATTGTGCTGTATCTTCCGCTTATGCTGACAACCTCGCTGCTCGGAGCATCACTGCTGAGTCAGAAGCGCCCCGGCGTAGGCACCTTCCGCGTTGTCTACTATATCCCCGTTCTTACCTCGTGGGTTGCCGCATCCCTTATATGGCGCAGCATTCTCGCTCCGCAGTACGGCGCAATGAACGGCATTCTCGAGATTTTCGGAATTACAGGTCCCGGCTGGCTGCTCGATGAAAAGTGGGCAATGCCCGCAATCGTGCTTGTCAGCGTGTGGAAGGATATGGGCTTTTTCGCCCTCATTCTTCTGTCGGGCATAGTGGGCATAAACCGCAGCTACTATGAGGCGGCTGACCTTGACGGCGCAAGCAAGTGGAAGAAGTTCTTCAAGATTACTCTGCCGCTGCTTACACCTGCAATTTTCTATGTCCTCATCGTATCGCTTATTAATTCATTCCAGCTCTTCCCGCAGATAATGATTATGACCGACGGCGGCCCGAACGGCGCAACTCAGGTCATGGTAGAGCGAATTTACAAGTACGGCTTCAGATATTTCCGCATGGGCTATGCCTCTGCATTCTCATGGATACTCTTTGTCATCATCATGACCTGCACGGCAATACAGATGCGCGGACAGAAACGGTGGGTGAACTATGACGCATAAAAGAAGAATATCCACCGCAGGCTACTACACTCTTGCCATAGTCATAGGCATCATGGCGATGATACCCTTTGCATGGATGGTATCGACCTCGCTGAAGGCAAGAGGCGCTCTGATGAGTATACCCATCCAGTGGATTCCCGAGGAGCCTACCCTCGATGCCTATCTGAAGGTGTTCTCGAAGTTCCCCTTCATGAAGACCATCGGCAACAGCCTTGTGATATCCGTCACCTACACGGTCATCACGCTTATATCGGGTTCAATGGCTGCATTCGCATTTGCGAAAATGCGCTTTCCCAAGGCAGACCTTCTGCTCAAGATATTCCTTGCCACAATGATGATTCCCACGCAGGTTACCATCATTCCTCTGTTCGTTGTAATGAACAAGATGGCGCTTATAAACACCTACGGCAGTGTTATCCTGCCGAGTATCTTCAGACCCTTTGCAATTTTCCTGCTTGTGCAGCAGATGCGCACCATTCCCGACGATTACCTCGATGCGGCGAGAATTGACGGCGCAAGCAATTTCCATGTCTATTTCAAGGTCGCGCTGCCCCTTTGCGCGCCTACTCTTGCAACGCTCTCAATCACGACCTTCATGGAGTCGTGGAACGATTACCTGTGGCCTCTGCTTATGCTGACGGACAAGGCAAAGATGACTCTGCCCATCGCACTTTCAACCCTGAACGGACAGTACTCCACCGAGTACAATGTGCTTATGGCAGGCGCGCTTATCTCCATGGTTCCCATAGTTCTCATTTATGTTTTCGCACAGAAGTATTTCCAGAACGGTATGATGGCAGGAGGTATCAAGGGCTAAGCTATGAAAAGATATTCCCACAATGAAGCCTCGGCCTGCGCTGCGATTAAAAACGGCAATGCCGAAATGAAAAGAGCGGGCAATACGCTCACCGTTGAGCTTGCTTACACCGCCGCCTACGGCATGGGCGAAAAGTACGATTGCTTAAACCACAAGGGTAAGCGCGTTGTCAATGCCGTTGAGGAAAAGTTCTGCTTCCAGGGCGAAAAAACCTACTGTCCCGCACCGTTTTTCTGGACTGACAGCGGCTTCGGGCTTTATGCCGACACCACCGCGGATACCGTTTTCGATTTTCGCGAGGACAGCATAGAGATTACGCTTCCCGCAGATTGCGATGTTGTTGTGTTCACGGGTGAACCCAAGAGCATTATTGCCGAGTATATGTCCATTTCCGGCAAGCCCGTGCTGCCGCCCGAATGGGCGTTCGGCGTGTGGGCATCGGCAAACCGCTGGAACAAGCAGGACGATGTAAACGAGCTTCTGGACAATCTAAAAAAGCACCGTTTCCCAGCCTCCGTAATAGTTGTCGAGGCGTGGAGCGATGAGGCGACCTTCTATATATGGAACGGCGCAAAATATGCCCCCAGGGCAAACGGCGGAAGCTTCTCGTATGAGGACTTTGACTTCTCTGACTCTCAATGGTATAATCCTAAGAACATGGCAGATAAAATCCGCGAAAGCGGCGCCCACCTCGTGCTGTGGCAGATTCCCGTTTACAAAAAGCAGGGCGCGGACGAGGTGCTGAATGCGCAGAATGAGCTTGACCGCGAGGATGCGGTAAAGCGCGGACTTTGCGTGCATAATGCCGACGGTACACCGTATGAAATTCCCGAGGGGCATTGGTTCTCCGGCTCGATGATTCCGGACTTCCTCAATCCCGAAACGGAGAAGACATGGTTTGACAAGCGCCGCTATCTTCTCGATATGGGCGTTGACGGCTTCAAGACCGACGGCGGCGAATTTATCTACCGCGATGACATACGCTTTTATGACGGCTCCGACGGAGCTGAGGGCAAAAACCGCTATCCCATGGACTACACCCGAAGCTATCACCGCTTTATAGGCGAGGGCAGAGTGCTGTTCAGCAGAGCGGGCTTTGCGGGAGCGCACACAGTGCCCATCCATTGGGGCGGCGACCAGCAATCGCAAAACTGCGAGCTTCGCAGCGTGCTGACGGCAGGCCTGAGCGCCTCGCTAAGCGGCACAGTGTTCTGGGGATTTGATTTGGGTGGCTTCGCAGGACCTCTGCCCACGCTCGACCTGTATCGCAGAGCAACCCAGCTTGCCTGCTTCACGCCCATTATGCAGTGGCATTCCGAGCCCGACGGCGGTCAGTTCAAGGAGCTGATGCCCGGCGGCGAGGGCAACAACGAGCGCAGCCCGTGGAATATGGCGGCGGCATATGCCTGCCCCGAATTCATGGACGAGATGCGCTATTGGCACGAGCTGCATGAAAAGCTGCGTCCCTATCTGTGGAAAAGCGCGCAGAGCTGCGCCGAGGAAATGCGTCCTATGATGCGTCCCCTCGCATACGAATGGTGCAGTGACGAAAAGGCGCTTGCCTGCGAGGACGAGTTTATGCTCGGTGATGCGCTGCTTGTAGCACCGCTGCTTGAGGAAAACGAAGAAAGCCGCAGTGTTTATCTTCCCGAGGGCAGCTGGAAGGACTTCTTCACGGGTAAAAGCTATGTCGGAAACAGTACAATAATCTCGGAGAATAACGGACGCATACCCGTTTTTGTCCGCGAAGGCTTCGAGCTTGATTGTTTATAAAAAATCCGGAGCGTAATGGCTCCCCGTAAGGAAGACAGTATGGAACTTAAAGCAATTATTTTCGACTTGGACGGCGTTATCTGCTCAACAGATAACTACCACTATCTCGCATGGAAATCCTTAGCCGATGAGCTGGGCATTTACTTTGACAGAGAAATCAACAACCGCCTGCGCGGCGTAAGCAGAATGGACTCCCTGGAGATTATCCTTGAGCGCTGCGACGCAAATTATCCCCCCGAGGTCAAGGAGTCATTTGCGGCAATCAAGAACCTCCGCTATGTAGGACTTCTGCAGGACCTCACACCCGAGAATGTACTCGAGGGTATGAATGAATTTCTCGCAGCCTGCAAGGAAAACGGCATCAAAACCGCGCTTGCATCTGCATCAAAGAACGCCCCCTTCATCATTCATAAGCTCGAGCTTGAGGACAAATTCGATTTCATCGCGGATGCAGCCAAGGTTGAAAAATCCAAGCCCGCACCCGACATTTTCCTCGCAGCCGCAGAGGGCCTCGGCATCGCACCCGAGAACTGCATCGGCATTGAGGATGCGGCAGCAGGCATAGAGGCAATTCATGCAGCAGGCATGAAGGCAGTCGGCATCGGCAGCGCAGACATACTCGGTGCGGCTGATATGCTCGTTTCCGAAACCAAGGAGCTTATATTTGACAAAGTAACAGAGTTTTTCGCTTGATTATTCCCGCCCCGACGGCGCACTCCACCTAATGTGCCGCAGGGGAAGAAAAAAGGAGGAAAACGCCGCTTGACCTGCGGTGCGGCAGTGTGGAGACCTGTCGTAATGCGTGCTGCAATGCAGGCGTGAGACCGTTTTTGCGGAGGCAAAGCGGTTAAGGTCAGAATTTATGGCAGAAGTAAAACTCGTAAATCTTAAGAAAGTCTACCCCAACACAGAGAAGAAAAAGAAGGCCAAAAAGGGCGAGGAAGAAAAGAAGATTAATCTTCAGATTACCGATGAGGGCGTAGTTGCCGTTCAGGAATTCAACCTTGACATCAAGGACCAGGAATTCATCGTTCTCGTAGGACCCTCAGGCTGCGGCAAGTCCACCACCCTGCGTATGATTGCAGGTCTTGAGGAAATCTCAAGCGGTGAATTGTACATAGGCGACAAGCTTATGAACGAGGTTGAGCCTAAGGACAG
>JAZULF010000277.1:0-2257 GCA_045643645.1 Oscillospiraceae bacterium | reverse complement strand
ACATGTGCGTGGCAAAAAATACTTCTCGCGAGCAAGCGTGCGAGCAGCGCGAGTGCGACGCAGCGAGTGCAAGCCTTTCTTGCAGGAGCGCAAGCGCTTCTGCAATACGAAAAAAAGACACCGTCGAGGTGTCTTTTTTTATTATTCGTCGGGACAACAGTCGCGTTTGAACAGCAGGGAAATACACCAAAGTGCAGCAAGGCCGACAAGGGTGTAGATGACACGGCTGACGGGGGCGGTCTGACCGCCGCAAATCCATGCGACAATGTCAAATCTGAAAAGTCCTATGCTGCCCCAGTTGATACCGCCGATGATGGTCAGTATCAGCGCAATACGGTCTATAATCATGGTGTCACAACTCCTTTCTTGCATATTTTGTGCGTTGCGAAGAAAAATATAAATGAAAATTTTTGCATTCGACAAAACTTGTGTTTTTCCGATTTTCCTCGCTATTTACAAGCTCGCGAAAATGTACTATCCTTTAATCACAGCTTATCCAATTGGTTTCGCGCAAGCGAAATCACGGCTCATATCTTTATCCCACAACCCTGTTAAGCAGGCTGCTTTCCGCAGCCTGCTCCTTTTTGCGGCGGGAGGCGTTTTTTGTTCGTTTTTACGCTTTTGCAATTCGCTTTTGCGGTGTCCCGACCGGTGAGTCCATACTAAAGTTTAGTCCGACCATCAACCTATTGGTGCAGACTAAATTTGATGCACAATTTTCACCCATCGACTATATGTTCAGACTATGTCGGAAGAAAACGGTCGAGTCACCACAGTAAAGACTATGGCTTGCGTAGCAACGGACAAAAAGCGGCTCCCGCCGCGCCCTTGGTTGCGTTTCTTTTGCAACTTTTCTTTGGCAACACAAAGAAAAGTGTGGCGTGAGCCACTTCTTGTCCGTTGCACCGCTTATTCAAATCGTTCCTGCCATAACCCGACCATATACCGCAAACTAAAGTTAAGTCTGTACATCAACCTATCGGTGCGACGCAAAAGATAACAAGCCTCCCCTTGAGGGGAGGTGCCCCGAAGGGGCGAAAGGGTGATGCGTTACCACCCTTCAGTCAGCTTTGCTGACAGCTCCCCTCAAGGGGAGCCTTGCGCACTGTCACCATTGCTTGCGTTTCTTTTTCAGCTTTTCTTTGGCAACACAAAGAAAAGTTGAGAGCAACAGCGTTTACTCAAAACAAACCAAATGACATTATTTTTATTGCATATAGTGTATGCTCCTTCATATAACAATATTCAAGGAGGATTACCATGCAAGCAACAAAACGGCGGTCGGCAATCCGGCGCGGCGGCATCATCTACCTCTCCGTTGATGAGCTTGAGCCGAGTCCCGTGCAGCCACGCAAAAATTTCGAGGACGAAAGCCTTAAAGAGCTTTCGCAGAGCATTGCCGAGTACGGCATATTGAATCCGCTGACCGTGCGTCTGCGCGATTGCCGCTACGAGCTTGTCGCAGGCGAGCGCCGACTCCGCGCGGCAAGGCTTGCGGGACTTTCCGAGGTACCGTGCATTCTGCTTGATATCAGCATGGAGCAGGCAAGCCTCATCGCGCTTGTCGAAAATCTTCAGCGCCGCGACCTCGACTTCATCGAGGAGGCAAACGGCATCCGTCAGCTAATCTCGCTTTTCGGTATGAGTCAGGAGGAGGCGGCACGCAGAATAGGCAAATCGCAGTCCGCTGTTGCAAACAAGCTTAGGCTTCTGAAGCTGCCGGCAGATGTGCTTGTGCTGCTGCGCGACAGAGGTCTTACCGAGCGTCACGGCAGAGCGCTGCTGCGCTTAAACGGTGCGGCTGCACAGCGCGCGGCGCTTGCGTATATTATCGAGCACGAGCTGAATGTTGCCGCAACCGACAGCTACATAGATTCCCTGCTTGCGCGCGCTGAGGAGGTCGAGCGCCACGAGCAAAAGCGCACCTTCGTCATGAAGGATGTACGCGTTTTCGTCAACACAATCATGCACGGGCTTGACCTCATGAAGCAGGGCGGCATCGCGGCAGGTATGAAGCGCGAGGAAACCGAAAAAGAGCTTATACTGACTATTTCAATCCCGAAGAAGAATGAATAGAAAAGACACACGCCACCCTTCAGTCAGCTGCGCTGACAGCTCCCCTCAAGGGGAGCCTTGCACTCTCTTGTACTGTACCAATAGGTTGATGGTCGGACTAAACTTTAGCTTGCATTCACCGGTCGCGTTATGGCAGTAAAAATTAGCAGAAGCGGTGCAACGAAACTGAAAGAACGAATAG
>JAZULF010000276.1:0-1549 GCA_045643645.1 Oscillospiraceae bacterium | reverse complement strand
TTTTTGAAGATTGTCAGAATATTCTGACCGTTTTCGTACTTGTACCTTACATCGTCCATGGTGTTCTTGACCATATAGATGCCCAGGCCGCCGATATTGCGCTCGTCGGCAGAGAGTGTTACATCGGGGTCCTGATTTGTCAGCGGGTTGTACGGAATGCCCTCATCGGCAAAGCGGAGGCACACAATATGCGGGTCCTCCTTTTCAATTACCGAAACGGTTACGGGACCGGGGGTTTTGGGGTAGCCGTACTTGACAATGTTGCTGTAAATCTCGTCAACGGCAATGTTGAACTGGATTACGGTCTTCATCGGGCAGCCAATTTTCTCAAGCTGTCCCTCAACAAACTCGGTAACTGCGGGAATGTTCTCAAGGCTTGCCTCGTCAAAGTGGACGGTAGGCACGGGAGGTGCGCCGATATACTTGAAGGCAAGCATTGTGATATCGTCAAACTGTGCAGCCTCGCCGACGAATGTGTCAACCTCGGACTTGATGAATCTGCACATCTCCTGCATATCCTCAAACTCGCGGGAGTTTATTGCCTCGAGGAGTCTGTCCTCGCCGTAAAGCTCGTTGTTGAGATTCGTTGCCTCGGTTACGCCGTCGGTGTACAGATACACAATATCGCCCTGCTCAAGCTGCAGCTCCTGCTGCTTGTAGCGCACTCCCTCCATACCCGCAAGCACGAAGCCTGCACGGGATTTGAGGTACTCGAACTTTCCGTCCTTATGGCGTACAAGCGGCGGATTATGACCTGCATTCGCAAAGCGGACAAGACCTGTATTGAGGTCGATGTTGCCCTGCCATGCGGTTACGAACATACCTGCATCATTGCCCTCGCAAAGTGCTGCGTTGCCATGCGTGAACACCTCGCCTATAGGCAGACCGTCCTCGGTAAGACGCTTCAGCTCGGTCTTTGCGCGCATCATGAACATTGCCGCGGGAATGCCCTTGCCCGATACATCTGCAACAAGAATATTGAGCGTATCGCTATCTGTAATATAGAAATCGTAGAAGTCGCCGCCGACGGTCTTTGCGGGATTCATGCTTGCGTAAATGTCAAAGTCCTTGCGCTTGGGGAATGCGGGGAACACGCCGGGCAGCGCGGAAATTTGAATGTCCTTTGCGACCTCGAGCTCCTTGTCAATGCGTGCGGATGCCTCTGCAATATAGTGCTTTAGGGTATCGACGGTTGAGTTTATATCATCAGACAGCGAGGCAAATTCCTCATTTGTGCGGACATTTACAACCTCGTCAAGATTGCCGTCGGAAATCTTCGCAAGTGACGCGTTTATGCTCTTAATCTGATTGACTACAACCCGCTTGATGAGCATATATATGAGTGCAAACAGAACCGCAAATACGAGAATTTCGAGGTAGGTATTTACATACATAGCCACATCACGCAGCTGAAGTGCTTCGCTCTGAGGAAGCACCGAAATGATGTAATATCCCTCTGCGATGCGGTATCTGCAGAACACCTTTTCTCCGTTTATTGTCATGCTGATGGTGGTATTCTGGTCAACAGCACCGATGCTCGCGCCATCCT
>JAZULF010000275.1:0-4513 GCA_045643645.1 Oscillospiraceae bacterium | reverse complement strand
GTCATGGTGCGGTAGATAACATCGACAGCGCCCTCAACATAGCGCTCCTGGTCGGTGTCCTCAATGCGAAGAATGAACTTGCCGTTATTGTGGCGGGCAATCAGCCATGTATACAGTGCGGTTCTGAGATTGCCGACATGCATATAACCCGTGGGGCTGGGAGCAAAACGGGTGCGCACCTCGCCCTTGGGAATGCGTGCCTCCATCTCCTCAAACCATTTTGCGTCTTTCATATTTCCTCCAAAGCTGTGAGTTTAAAAAAGGCTATCGGCGCCTTTGTTTTATATACTAATTTATAATTTACATTTTCATTATTGTCAAGTAACAGTTAAAATGGTAGAATATGAATTTAGCAAAAGAAAAATACCTGAAAGGCTCATATACAATGGAAAATACAAATAAAAAGATTATGCTCTCGGGCATTCAGCCCTCAGGCGACCTGCATCTCGGCAACTACCTCGGTGCAGTAAAGAACTGGAGTGCGCTGGCAGACGAGTTTGACTGCTACTACTTCATGGCTGACCTGCACACCCTCACCGTGCGTCAGAATCCCGCAGAGTTCCGCCGCCGCGCGCTGACTCAGCTTGCGCAGTACATTGCCTGCGGTCTTGACCCCGAGAAGAACACTCTGTTCCTGCAGAGCCATGTGCACGAGCACGCCGAGCTCGGCTGGGTGCTCAACTGCTACACCATGTTCGGTGAGCTGTCCCGCATGGCACAGTTCAAGGACAAGAGCGCAAAGAATGCCGACAACATCAACGGCGGTCTGTTCACCTATCCCGCTCTCATGGCGGCTGACATTCTGCTTTATCAGGCAGACTATGTTCCCGTAGGCGAGGACCAGCGCCAGCACTGCGAGCTTACACGCGACATCGCAACCCGCTTCAACAACCTCTACGGCGAAACCTTCAAGATTCCCGAGGCATATATCCCCAAGGTGGGCGCACGCGTCATGGGTCTCGGCAACCCCTCCTCCAAGATGAGCAAGTCCGACCCCAACGGCTGCGTATTCCTGCTTGAAAAGCCCGAGGACATCGCACGCAAGTTCAAGCGCGCGGTTACCGACTCGGACACCGAGCATTGCGTACACTTCGATATGGAAAACAAGCCCGGCGTTTCCAATCTTATGAGCATCTATGCCTCCGTAACAGGCAAGAGCTTCGAGGAGATTGAACGCGAGTTTGACGGACTCGGCTACGGCGCATTCAAGCCCGCTGTCGGCGATGCGGTTATCGAAACCCTGCGTCCTATCCGCGAGGAAGCAGAGCGCATTCTTGCCGACAAGGCATATCTCGAGCAGGTCTACACCGAGGGCGCACAGAAGGCAAGCTACATCGCACGCAAGACCCTTCGCAAGGTTTACAAGAAAATCGGTCTGGTTGAAAAGCCCCGCTTTTAATTCTTTCTTATTCGGAGATAACTATGATTGATTTCAGTATGGCCGCATGGGTGAAAATTCTCCTTGCGCTCGTAATTGCTTTTGTCATATCCTTCATAGCAACGCCCGTTGTCAAGGCGTTTGCCGTGCAGGTAGGTGCTATCGACATTCCCGATAAGAAGCGCCATATCCATTCGCACCCCATCCCCCGTATGGGCGGTCTGGCGATTTTCATCGGCTTTCTGCTTTCGGTGCTGCTGTTTGCGGACATCACAACCCAGGTGCGCGGCATTCTCTTCGGCGCAATTCTGATTGCCGTTGTCGGCGCACTCGACGATGTGCTTAACTTAAACGCATGGCTCAAGTTCGGCGTGCAGATTATCGCCGCCGTTGTTGCAGTGCTTTCGGGCATCATCATCAATGTCGTTTCAAATCCCCTGCTCATCACAAGCGAGCAGGCTATGACCATCGGCATTCTCGCCGTTCCCGTTACTATTCTGTGGATAGTCGGCGTTACAAACTCCGTTAACCTCATCGACGGTCTTGACGGACTTGCCTGCGGCGTTTCCGCAATCGCCTCGCTGTCCATGCTCGTGGTTTCGATGCTCGTTTCCACCTCGAACAGCAATGTTGCCACCATTCTCGCAGCGCTCTGCGGAGCCTGCCTCGGCTTCATTCCCTATAACCTCAACCCCGCGAAGATTTTCATGGGTGATACGGGCGCGCTGCTATTAGGCTATATCCTCGCAACCGCTTCGGTCATAGGTATGTTCAAGTTCTACGCAATCGTAACCTTTATCCTGCCCGTGCTTGCGCTTGCAGTTCCTCTGTCGGACACCGCATTTGCTTTCACCCGCCGCATTCTGCACGGTCAGAGTCCCTTCCACGCCGACCGCGGTCACTTCCACCACAAGCTGATTGATATGGGACTTAATCAGAAGCAGGCCGTTGCGGTGCTTTACGCAATCTCCGCAATTCTCGGTCTTGCCGCCGTGCTTCTCACCTCAACGGGCTTTATGAGAACTATCCTCGCAGCCGTTGCATTCGCAATTGCCGTCTGCGTATGGCTCTTCGTTTTCAGACACAACAGCAACATTCACCTGCACCACGAGGAAGCCGCAAAATCCGAGGAAGCAACAGAAGAATAAAAACAAAAAGCATCCCGACGGGATGCTTTTTTTCAAAGAAGATACATTGCGCCCATTATTATGAGCAGCTCCTTGTCACCGCTCTCGCGGTACATAAGATAAAGTATGAGTATGAGCAGCAAATCCTCGGTTTCAAGCTCACCGATTTTGCGCGGAATATAATCCGCGAGCGCTCCGCCCGATAGCTTCGGCGGCGTTTTGCGCTGAGGCGGCTTTTTGTTCTGATGCGCAGGCTCCTCCATTCTCTCGGGGCGGCTGCCGCTGCCGCGGTAACGGTTATAAGCCGACATCTTCATCGCCTCCAAGCTGCTCGGCAATCGATGCAAGCCTTGCTATTTTCATTGCTCTGTCCATCTTGCTGCGCCGCTTCTCCGAAAGATACGGCCGCATGGCCTCGAGCAGCTTCTTATCGTTGCTGCTTTTGGCCTCCGCACCGCTCATAAGGCTGCTGATTTTTCTGAGCATACCCGCGTCAATATCCATATCGGGCATTGACGGCAAGGGCGCATCGCCGCCCATGAGCGACCTTGCCATACTCGCAAACCGCTCCATCTGGCTCGGATTATTGAGCAGCTCATTCAGCTTATCCTCAAACTCGCTCACGGGCATTGCCTCCTTTTACTCCATCGCTTTTTTAAGACTCTCGGCAAGTCGCTTGCCCTCGTCGGTGCTCAGCACCTGCGAGAGTATGCCCTTCAGCGCCGCCATATCCCCCGATTTTGCCGCGCGCTCGACCTCGGCGGCATCGACCATCCGTCCGATTGCCCTGCCGTCTGCGGAGTCGGCAAGCACCTTGAGCTTTTCGCTCTTGCCGCTGCGGTTAAGCTCCTCGCCGAGCTTTTCCAAATCCTTCACAAATCATCACCCGATTTATTATATTCATTCACACTGCGGAGGTTTACAATGAAAGTTGCAGTTTTTTCCGATACACACGGCTCACCCCGCGGCATGCTCAGTGCCGTAAAGGAGTATTGCCCCGACCAGATAATCTACCTCGGTGACGGTATACGCGACACCGAAAGACTCGCAAAGGAGTTTCCGTATATCCCCGTCTGCGCCGTGCCGGGCAACTGCGATTACGACTCGCAGGAGCCTGAATACAAGGTCATTCAGCTCGGCATGCTCAAGGCGTTTATTACCCACGGTCACCGCTACGCAGTTCGCTACGGCAAGCTCGACACGCTGCTTTACGCCGCCGAGTGCAGCGGCGCGCAGCTTGCGATGTTCGGTCACACCCACCGTGCAGGCTTTGAGCAGCTTGAGGGCATTTTCGTGCTCAATCCCGGCACCGCAGGTCAGGGCGCAAACAGAACATGGGCAAAGCTCGAGCTCGGTCCCACGGGCGAGATTAGCTGCGAAATCTGCGATATAAAGTAAACCGCGGCCTGAGCGTGCTTTTTGCAGAAAGTTTCGACATCAATCGACATTTTTTCGAAAAAGCCGCTTCGATGTCTCAAAAATCGCTGTCGAAAGCTCGAATTATGTCAACAAGTTTTTAGCGCACTCGACGATTTTCGTGCACCAAAAAGGTTTCAGATATGGTAAGTTTATATCACAAAGGCGTATGTTTTTGCTAAATTAATACTTGCAACGCCGTTTATGCGACTTACTGGAGGATATTTATTATGGAAACCAAAACCCGCGTTCTTATTGCTGATACAAACGAAGATTTCAGACGCCTGATGACCGAGGTGCTGCGCAACGAGGAGGACATGGAGCTCGTCTGCTGCGTCAATGACGGCGTAGATGCGCTCGCGCTCACCGCAGAAAACAGACCTGATGTCATCGTTCTCGACCTCGTGCTTGCAAAGCTCGACGGTCTTGAGGTTCTGCGCCGTCTGCCCGAGGCATGCACCGACACAAGTGCGCTTGTCGTGTCGGGCTTCTACAACGACAAAATCATCACGGAGTGCGCCGCACTCGGTGCGTCCTATTTTGTCACCAAACCCTGCGACATTGTCACCCTGCTTGACCGCATCCGTCAGAT
>JAZULF010000274.1:0-2147 GCA_045643645.1 Oscillospiraceae bacterium | reverse complement strand
ACGGGAGAATACCCAGTCGCGCAGCTTGAAGTTTACCTTTTCCTTGCCGAAGCCCTGCTCTACCGCATACTTCTTCATTGCGGGAATTGCTTCCTTAACGGTCATACCGTTGAGGAAATCGGAGTTTACCATGATGGCCTTGTCGCTCTTTGCAACGAATGCTTCCTTGGTGATATCGCCGCCTGCGACAACCTCTACGATGGGAAGACCGAACTTTGTTGCGAAGTCCCAGTCGCGCTGGTCATGGCCGGGAACGACCATGACTATACCTGTGCCGTAGCCCATGAGGACATAGTCGGAAACGAACATGGGGAGAATCTTCTTGGTGACGGGATTTGTAATTTCGATGCCCTGCAGACGAACGCCGGTCTTGTCCTTGTTCAGCTCGCCGCGCTCAAAGTCGGACTTGTGAGCTGCTGCATCCTGATATGCAACGACCTCATCCCAGTTTGCGATGAGAGGCTGCCACTTCTTGAGCAGAGGATGCTCGGGAGAGATGACAACATAAGTAGTACCGAACAGAGTATCTGCACGGGTGGTGTAGACGGTGATATCGTCCTCGGTGTTGGTCTTGAAGGTAATCTCGGTACCGGTGGAGCGGCCAATCCAGTTCTTCTGCTGAATCTTTACGCGCTCGAGGTAATCAAGGTCGTCCAAATCGTCAACCAGACGGTCGGCGTACTCGGTAATCTTCAGCATCCACTGGCTCTTTTCCTTGCGGATAACCTCGCTGCCGCAGCGTTCGCATACGCCGTCGACAACCTCTTCGTTTGCAAGAACGCACTTGCAGCTGGTGCACCAGTTGACGGGCATAGTTGCCTTATATGCAAGGCCCTTCTTGAACAGCTGCAGGAAAATCCACTGTGTCCACTTGTAGTACTTCGGGTCGGTGGTGTCAACGCAGCGGTCCCAGTCGAAGCCGTAGCCGAGCATCTTCAGCTGGCTTGTGAAGTTCTTGATATTGTTCTTGGTTACGATTGCGGGGTGGATATGATTCTTGATTGCATAGTTTTCGGTGGGCAGACCGAATGCGTCAAAGCCGATGGGGAACAGAACATTGTAGCCGTCCATTCTCTTTTTACGGGAAACAATATCGATTGCCGTAAAGGGACGGGGATGACCGACATGGAGGCCCTGACCCGAGGGGTACGGGAACTCAATCAGTCCGTAGAACTTAGGCTTATCGCTTCCGGTTACTGCAGCATAGGGCTTGGTTTCTTCCCAGATTGCCTGCCACTTCTTCTCTATTGCTGTAAAATCGTATTTCATTTGATATAACTCCCTTATTTTTATTTATTGCCTTTCGGCATCGGTACGCCCCTTAGCAGGGGCCGATAAGGGATGAGATATCAATCTCCTCAGCGTCGGACCACAGTCTTTCGAGCTTATAGAAATCTCTTGCATCCTCGGTAAAGACATGTGCGACTACACAGCCGAAGTCAAGCAGTACCCAATTACCCGAGCGGTAACCCTCGCGGCGCAGAGGGGGTTCCCCTGCCTCGCTCATCTGCTTGTCAATCTCGTCTGTGAGAGTTTTGATATGGGTTGAGGATGTGCCGGTGCAGATTACGAAATAATCGCAGAGTGTTGTGAGGTTTTCGGTCTTGAGCACCTTAATATCCTTGCCCTTTTTATCGTTAAGTGCCTTTGCGGCTACTTTTACGACCTCATTAGGTGTCATCATTGGCATTTACATCCTTATTCTGAGAATTATCGCCTGTGTACAGGCATACTTGTGCTGAGGTTGAGCCATCATAGCCTAAGAATGACTCAACACCGCCGTTTAATTCACCTGTGGTTGAATAGAAGCTTCCGTTCATAAAGGTTACGATGTTTACATTGCGGGTGGTAACCTCGGTCTTCCACGGGTTAATGTACTCATTGACCATGTCAAGCCATGCGTCAATGTCGGTGAAAACATAGCTGAAGCCGAAAACATTGCCTGCCTCAAGCTTGGGCATTGTCATAAACTGAATGTCTTCCTTGTCGAGCTTGAGGAATTCCTTCATAAAGTAGATGATGTTTTCGGTGCTGAGGTCAGTTTCCATATTGTCGAAAATAATCTGTGCAATATTGGATATATTGGGAATATTACCGACTGTGAGGGTCTGGTCTGCAAGTGCCTTGAGGAGCTTGTGCTGCATCTC
>JAZULF010000273.1:0-17127 GCA_045643645.1 Oscillospiraceae bacterium | reverse complement strand
CTTCCATTGCTGCAATTGCAGACTGCTCGGAATTGATCTTGCTGCGGATGGTTGCATCTGCTGCAATATTGCCGTTTTCATCAAGAATAACTGCCTTGGTGTAGGTGGAACCTACGTCGCAGCCGCCAAAATACTTCATTTATATTTCCTCCAAATTACTTTTATATAAGTATCTAAGAATTAGATTACATGCAGACTTCGTCTTCGAACTCTACGAGAGAAGGATCAACAGGCTCTGCGTTCATAACGGTACGCATGTACTCATTGACCTTGTCACGCATAGTGCGACGAGAAACGGTACGCGGGTCCATAAGGTCGTGCTCGATCCAGATGAGATCGTAGCCACGCTCACGGCCCTGCTCGTCGAGCAGACCCTGAACGGTTGCCATGTTCTTACATGCAACGTTCTGGTACATGAGGATGAGCTTTGCATCCCATGCTTCGCACTGACGCCACAGCTCGGTTACGACGTTGTGGTAACCGCCATTGGTGTGACGACGCATAACCATACGCTCGTACAGACGTGCCAGGTCGCGGAGAGCTTCTTCCTTGTCCTCAGTCTCAAGAGGCTTGGTGAAGTTCAGGGACTCCATCTCTACCAGAACATTGATGCCCCAGCAGTTTGCAGCCCAGTTGGAGAAGTTTGCATAGTAGTGTGCAGGGCAGGACCAAACGAGTGCACGGTACTTCATCTTGCCGGGCCATGCTTCGTCACGGTTCTCATATGCCTCGAGGAGGATCTTGTTAACCTTCTCGCAGGTACCCATAACACGAGGATCGATACCGCCGTCCATCTCGTAGTTCCACTTGCGGAACAGCTCGTAGCAAGGTCCGAGAATCTGGGGGTAAGGAGTCTTGTTGATTTCCCACTTCTGCAGCTCGTAGGAAGTCTCGAGGTTGAAGCGCTTCATGCAAGCGAAGTAGTTATCCCAACTCCACTTTGCGCCGGTCTGCTCTTCGATAAACTTAATGCAAGCCTTGATATCCTCAACAGCACTGTCCAGAACGGATTCGTCTTCGTAACGAACCGGGAAGCAGAGATGGAATACGGGGATATCGGGGAAACGACGGGAGAAGTAAGAGGATGCCATGGTGGAGCCGTCGCAAGGCATGGAGCTGGAGATGAAGCAGCTGCCCATATCAGGCTCTGCGTCGAGTACCAGGGAGCCACATTCGGAAGAAGGAACGGGGCAGCAGTCTGCGGGCAGACCGAAGGACTCAACTGCATCAATGTAAGGTACGCAAGTCAGCTGGTCAAGCTCGGATACCAGGAAGACGGGCAGAAGCTGGTGAGGAATACCCAGCAGGTCGGGGAAACCAGCCATAATCTGGCCCATGGTCATTTCGTCGAAGGTTACGAGCTTCTTGTTCAGCTCTGCGCTGTTACCGTTCTTGCGGTCAGCCTTGGAGAGGAATACGAGGTTTTCTGCAACATAGCGGAAAACATCATAAATCATAAGATGAGACATTCTGAGTGCACGGCCGCGCATACCCATGATGTTCTTATCCAGGAAGCCGTGGCAGCAGAAGTAAGAAATCATCCAACGATAGTGCAGAGCACTGTTCATTGCGGGAACGAGGTCATGGGAGAAGGTCATGAGGAGCATGCCCCACATACGAGCCCACTCATAGAAGTCATATGCGGTGTCCTTGATACCACGCCACTCACGGCGAACGGTTGCCATTGCGCCCTTGCGGTACAGACGGCCGAGGTGCTTTTCACCGTTGATGATGATGTCCTTCTTGCCAGCTGCATCGAGAGCCATGAATGCCTGATACTCTTCCTTTACACGGTCGACAAAAGCAACAGCGTTGTTCTTCTGAGTATCCATGAACTTTTTCCAGTCGGTCTCTTTGAACATCTCAGCAAAGATGCCCATGCAGGTCATCAGGTTTTCGCCCTGCTTTTTCCAGTCGATATTATCTTTTGCTTTCCAGAATTCAGGATTCGGGAACTTAGGAGTCTTAGCCATTACTTATTACCCTCCTCTTTGTGAATACGCTTGATTTCGAGAGATTCAACGAAGGCCTGGCAGCGGGTACGCAGCTGGCCGGAGGAACCGTTGTTGTACAGTCTGTCAATGGAAAGTACGGGCCAGCCGTATTCTTCTGCCATGACATGGCTTACCAGAGCGCGTTCGAAGCCCCAGTAGTCACAGTACTTCATCTGTTCGTAGATGATACCTTCTGCGCCGTATTCCTTAGCAAGGCGGTCTGCGGTCTCACGACGCTGCAGAACCTTCTCGTCGGATATGTAACGAGCACATTCGGAATGCTCCATAACATGACGGCAAATCTGAGTGAGTGCGTCTTCTTCGTCGTTCAGCTCGATGACCTCGCGGCCGGGAGTAGAACCGAAGCAGTAACGGTCAGCGCAAATGAATGCACCGCAGTCCTCAAACAGCTTGGTGAGAGAGGGATCGTCGATCTCGGAGCCAACCATAGCAACGCGTGCACGGTACCAGGGCTTTGCTTCGGGCTTACGAGCCTTGATCTCTTTGAGGGTTTCCTTCAGGTACGGAAGGATGAGCTTCTTGGGGCAGCAGAAGGATACGAGGTTCAGGATATGGAACTCATAACCGGTAACAACGGGGATCTCTGCCTTGCGCATCTCGCCGATTTCGGAGATGATCTTGCAAACTTCATTGTGCTCCTTAACAGCCTTGCGGAGAGCCTTGTCGGAAGTATCAACACCGAACTTCTCCTTCAGGTTGTCGAGAACATGAATCTGCATCTGGGTTACATATGCCTTGAGGGTGTAGTCAACGACTTTGAAGGGGATGTCCATGTGAGTTACAAAGAACTTTTCCTTGTCGTTGATGTCGAGAATCTCAAGATGCTCCATTGCACGGTTCATCATTGAGCAGGCGTCAACACCGATGAGTGCGTCGAGGAACTTGTAGCCGCCCTCGATACCACGCTCTACGAGTGCACGAGCGTACTCGCAGGTGTAGTTGGACATGTAGTAGGTTGCGATGTCGATAGAGCCTGTGTTGGGTGCGCGCAGACGCACGGAGAAACAGTTGCCTAGGTTGAGAAGAACCTCAGGAACATGGTAGCAAGTGTAGCCAAGGCAGATGTCGCCGTCAGCCTGAGCCTGCTTTACCAGCTCGTTGTTGGCATTCTCAAGAAGACTTTCGAAGTAGATCAGATGCTTAAGATCTTTCAAATGTTACACCTCTTCTTCAAAGAATTTCTATTTTTTGGAGTGCTTCCTTTACTCCATTGAGCATAAGTGAATCTGCAGGCAGATTGAGCACGCTCTTGCCCTTGATATCGTTAGCGGCAAAAGCACTGTCCGCAGGGATGAATGCCACGATGTCAACACCGGGCACGCTGATGAGCTCCGCGAGCTCAGGATTGGTCATACGGTTGATTATTGCTCCGAGCTTGTCGTATACGATAAGGTCATCGGCAACACCCTTGATGGTGGAGATTACCTGACAGCCCTTCTTGCTCTGGTCGGTGACGAGAAGCAGATGGGTTACCTTATCCATAACGCGACGCTGAATCTGTTCGATACCAGCCTCACCGTCAATAACAACATAGTCGAAACTGTTTGCCAAAATTCCGATAACCTCTTTAAGATAAGAGTTTACCTTGCAGTAGCAGCCGGAGCTTTCGGGTCTGCCGATGCCGAGGAATGCAAATCCGGGCATTTCTACGAGTGCATCAAAGATTTTGAAGCGTGCCTCGCTGAGCAGCTCAAGAGCTTCTCTGGTATCACCGTTTTCGACGCTGTCGACTATGCTCATACGGATATCATCAAGAGTGAGCTTGACATCAACACCGAGAGCAACAGACAGACCGACTGCAGGGTCTGCATCGATTGCAAGTATCTTCTTATCGGGATATTTCTCAACGAGAAGTCTTACGATTGAAGCAGAAATAGAGGTCTTGCCGACGCCGCCTTTACCGGCAACTGCAATAATTTTTGCTTTACTTTCCAATAATGTTTCCCCCCTTCGCCTTGCGCAAATGCATACCTTGCGCATTTTGATAACAGTTTAACACAAACTATGTGATTTTGCAAGCAATTATCCTTCCCTTTCAGTCACTTTTTTTGATTAAAAATGCAAAAAAGGAGCCGTATAAACGGCTCCTTTTGCAATGTTAAACAAATTTGCGGATTTTGCTCAGACAATCCTGCGGTCTCTTACCTGAGAGTCGTAATGCTTGTTCAGCAAAGGACGAACTACATAGTATATCAGCTTGTTCTCAAGGTTGAACATGTACATACCGAAGGTGCCTACAAATGCAAGAAGTGCAAGCTTGCTGACTTTTACGCCTATTTTTGCAACAGTTTTCATTATTTTTCCCTCCGTTAATCAGTATGCCTGAGTATCGTCGAATTCAACGATAGTCGGGTCAAGAGGCTCTTCGTTGAGAACAACGGACATATAGTTGTTGACGCACTTTCTCATATCCTGGCGGGAGATTGTACGGCTGTCCTCGAGGTCGTGCTCAATGAATACGAAGTGGAAACCGAGCTCTCTTGCCTGCTCCTCCATGAGAGCGTGAACACCGTTCATACCCTTACATGCAACATTGTCGTTGAAGAGTACCATATCGCAGTTAAAGTTCTTTGCCCAGTCCCAAACTGCATTGATATTATCCCAGCCGCCGACTGCCATATGGCGCATACATGCCTTCTCGGTGAAGCGGGTAAGGTCATCCATTGCGATTTCGGGGTCCTCGGTGTTAATCATGTTGTAGCCCATGGTGGAGTCCATGTTCAGAACGATGTTAATGCCCCAGCAGTTCTGAGCCCAGGTCGGGAAATCAGTGTAGTAAACTGCGGAGGGTCCCCACAGGAATGCGCGGTGGCGGGTCTTACCGCCGAAGGGCTCGTATTTATCCTCATAGCACTTGCGCATGATTTTGATTACCTTGCGGTCGACCTTGTTGAAGTAAGGGTCGGTACCGTTAACGGACTGCCACTCGTACAGTCTGTAAAGGGTCTCGGAGATGCCGTTCAGAGGAGAATACGGGGTCTTGAACAGGTCCCATTTCTCAAGCTCGATGGTATTCTGCTCATTGATAAGCTCAGCGTGCTTGAACAGCTCGTTCCAGTCATACTTTACACCGTACTGCTCTTCAACGAATGCGATGGTGTCCTTAAGTACCTGTCTGGAATAAGGCAGTGCCTCGGGCTCATTGTGCTGCATTGCGAGAGTTGCAGCAAAGTCGGGCTTGCCGATACGGCGGCGCTGGAACATTGAGGTTGCCTCAGATGCGTTGCAGGGCATATTGGTGGAAATCATTGCCTTGCCTACGATGGGGAATGCGTCATCGAAGGTAACGCCGGTTTCTGCGGAGCAGCGGGAGCATACATCAGCGGGAAGACCGAAGGACTCAGCAACATCAATGTAGTAAGGCTCGATATGCTGGTCGATATCGCAGATTATGAACTCGGGAAGAGTCTGCAGAGGTACGGGATAGAGGTCTTTGAAGCCGGTCAGGAACAGCGGAGTGATGGTTTCATCATGAGCGATGATTTTATCAGTGTACTTGCCGCCGCCGAGACGCTCGTCGTTGGAAAGAATGAATGCAATCTTCTTGGTGAGGGACTGAACGATGCCGTGCATATGCATGTGAGCAATTCTCAGCTCTGCGCCGCGGTAGCCTTCAAACAGTCTGTCGATGAACATAAAGGTGCCGAGATAGGATCCCATCCAACGGTATTCCCAGAATCCCTTGAGGCAAGCCATAGGAGCAGATGCTACCATCTGTGCCATTGATGCCAGGTTCTTCAGCCAGCAGAAATAGTCGAACATAGTGTCCTTAACGCCACGCCACTCACGGTACTTGGCTACGCCGGTCTTATCAATGTAACGGCTACGCTGACCGCCCTTGCCGTTTTCAGCCATCCAAATCGGGTCAAAGCGCTGAAGCGCCTTGTCAATGGGTGCAATAATCTTATCTAACATTCTTACTTACCTCCCTGAATGGACTTGATTTCCAGAGATTCAATGAATGCCTGGAAGCGAGTACGGAGCTGACCTACTGCGCCGAGGCTGTATTCCTTCTCGATTGTGCAGCAAGGAATGCCGAGCTCATTGGTCATAATCTGGTTGGAAAGAACCTTCTCGTAGCTCCAGAACTCACAGAACTTCATATTTTCGATTATAATGCCGTCGGCCTTGTAATCCTTTACGAGGCTTGCGAGCAGCTCATGACGCTGGTCAATCTTTGCACCATCCATAAAGCGCGGGCACTGATTCCAATACAGATAGTGGCGGCAGATTGCATCAAATGCGCTCTCACCTTCCAGAATCTCGATTTCCTCGCGGCCGGGAACAGAACCGAAGCAGTAACGGTCTGCAACTACCATTGCGCCGCACATCTCGATGAGCTTGGTGAACTCGGGGTCATCAACCTCAGAGCCTGCAAGCACTACGCGTGCGCGGAACGGGAATTCCTTCTCGGGCTTACGCTTTTTAAGCTCCGCAAGGGTTTCCTTGAGGTAAGGAAGAATGAGCTTGTGCGGGCAAACCTGAGATACGAGCTCTATAACATGGAACTCATAGCCGGTAATGGGAGGATTCTCGAGCTTGCGGAAATCGCCGATTTCCTTGACAACGCGGCAGATTTCGTTGTGCTCCTCGATTGCCTTGCGCATTGCTGCGTCGGAGGTATCAATTCCGAAGCGCTTGTTAAGCTCGTCAACAACCTTCAGCTTGAGCTCTACCTTGTAGTAATCAAGGTTGGTCTTGTCGCCCTTCATGGGAGGGTCAATCTGAGTTACAAAGAACTTGTCATTCTTTACCGCATTCAGCAGCCAGAAATGCTGCTCCATACGGTCCATTGTTGCACAGTTCTCTGCACCGAATAGTGCGCTCAGATAGTTGTAGCCGCCTTCAATGCCGCGCTCAAGGATTGAACGGACATACGGGCAGTTTCTTGTTGTCATGTAGTAGTCTGCAATGTCTGTGGATTCGGTGCCGGGTGCGCGAAGTCTTGTTGAGAAGCATCCCTCGAGGTTAAGAAGAACCTCAGGTATGTAGTAGCAGTTGTAGCCAAGAGCTATCTGCCCGTCTTCCACTGCTTTGGTTACCAGCTCATTCTGGGCTTCCTGAAGCAGATTCTCAAAGTAAATCAAATGTTTTAGGTCTTTCATTTGCAACCCCTTCCGCTTTGTTATTTTAGTTTGCTTACCATTTTTTAAGTGCGCATTATGCATATAATGCCCGCGCCTTTTATAACATTGATTATACTTTAATATTTAATCATATGTCAATGTTATGACAATTAAATTTATCTGTATTTTCTATACAATTCAGGTGTTTTTGTTGTGTAATTTCCACCATTTATTCTTTTGTAAAAAAAACAGAGTCGGGGTAATCTCCCCGACTCTGTCAGCTATTACAGTTTTTCAATATTTCGGATATATTCAGGCAGAGCGCTTTCAAAGTCAAGTCCGTAATGCCGCGGTGTACCGCGCTGTGCAGTGCGCTCGATACAATCAGCAACAAAAGTCTCCGCGGTATTCAGCGCGTCCTCGAGCGAAGTGCCTCTTGTGAGCAGTGCCGCGAATGAGGATGCGAACACATCTCCCGAGCCGTGGAAGGTCCCTTCCCTCGCCTCATTCATCACAGTGCAGGTTTTGCCGCTTTCGTTATCGCGCGCAACAATTCCGACACTGTTTTTATCAAGTCGCACTCCCGTGATTGCAACAACCCTCGGTCCAAGCTCAGACAGCTTATTCAAAAGCTGTTCAATATACTTCATCTCGTGCGGTCCGTCTTTATACTCGGTCTCCGTCAGAAAGCATGCCTCGGTAATATTCGGAGTGATAACATCAGCTTTTTCGATAAGTCCTCTGAAGCAGCGTACCATTCCTGCATCAAGATTTGCATAAAATCTGCCGTTATCGGCCATTGCAGGGTCAACAATAACAAGCGTATTGTCATTTTTCAGCAGCTCGATTGCGTTTTCAAGCAGCTTGCCCTGTGCTTCCGAAGCAAGGTATCCCGAATAAATTGCGTCAAACTCTATATTAAGCTCATTCCAATGGCGTGCAATGGGCACAATGTCATCAGACAAATCATCAAAGCTCCAGCCGGTAAAGCCGCCTGTATGAGTTGAAAGCAGTGCAGTAGGAATACAGCAGCACTCAACACCGCTTGCGGAAACAATAGGCAGCGCAACGGTAAGCGAGCATTTGCCGAAGCCTGACAGGTCATGTATTGCAGCCAGCCTCGGCAGTTTGTTTTGCGATTGAGTCATCTTCTTAACCTCACAATAAGTGTTCTTGAATTTTAACACAATCTGACTTTTATAGCAAGTATACGCAGCTAATTCAAACTCTTCCTTATGAAATCTTTTGTCAGCATAAGCTCGTTCAGCTTGCAAATAATATTATCGGGCAAAAGCTCAAATTTAATTGGAGGATTTATTATGACACCGAAGGAATTACTTTATATTGAGGACGCACTCGGTCACACCAAATTTCTTATGACTCAGTGCAATGAAGCAGTCAGCAAGCTTTCAGACCCTGCACTCAAGCAGCGCGTCCAGCAGTTTGTAAACGGAAACCAGAAGCTGTTTGACCAGTTCTACAATCTCGTATAAGGAGGGGCATTATGAGCGACAGAGATATTATGGAGAATCTTCTTCTCACCACAAAGGGCGTTTGCGACCTCTATATGCACGGCACTTTGGAAGCATCAACCGCAAATGTCCATCAGGCATTCAACACTGCGCTGAACGACAGCCTCTGCATGCAGGATAACATCTATAAGGAAATGCAGAGCCACGGCTGGTATTCCACCGAGCAGGCACAGCCGCAGCAGATTACAAAGCTCAAGCAGAAATTCGCTTCCCAGGGCTGATAAAAAATACCGCAGAGATAGCTCTGCGGTTTACATAATATTCGTTCCTTTGATTTTTCCGGGACTTACTCCGAAGGTCTGCGTAAACGCTCTGTGGAAAGCGGAATAGTCTGAAAAACCGCATTCCCCCGCTGCATTTGAAGCACTCATTCCCTCTCGTATGAGTCTTGCAGCAAGAACGAGTCTTTTCTGCCTAATGTAATTATGCACCGTGCAGCCGGTTTGCGACTTGAAAAGACGCATAAAATGATAACGGCTTAAGTAACACATTGCCGCAAGCTCGTCAACACTCATCTGCTTTGTAAGGTTTTCATTTATGTATGACAGAGCAAGTGCAATTTTTTCATTATACTCAACCGAGCCGCTTTCTGCGCTCGTATCGCGCTGCATCATGCGGTTTAGCAGCACTAATAGCTGAGTCAGCATTGTACCGCGCATAAGCTCAGCGCCGAAAGCAGTATCATTAATTGTACTCTCAAGTCTTTCCAGGCTTCCGCTCAGCTCATCTATCTCGCTTTTCTCAGGTCGAATCAGACAGAAGCGTCTTTGTTCGGCTGCTGCAAAACAATCCATAAGTCCGCCTTCGGGCGCAAAGCGGTCAACATACGCCGAATCAAGATATATTATTATTCGCTCATACGGCTCAGATACATCAATTACCGCCTTATGAATCATATGGTGACGCACAAGAAGAATATCCCACGGCTTAAGCGTATAGTCGGTACCCTCTACCATATAATTAACACTGCCGCTTATGAGAATTACGATTTTATCGAATTCGTGGAAGTGAAAATCTCGCTCCTGCCCTGCCGAATCGCGCAGGTGAAACATACGAAAATTCTCATTAAGGTAACCTTCTCGGTTATATTTATACCGTTCTGTCATTCTTTTGACCCCGTAATGTTATGTAAATCAATTATACAGCACTTTTTGCAAGGTTTCAAGCACAATATTCAATTTACATGGTAATTTTTTCAGAATATAATTCTATTACAAGTTAAATTATAGGAGTGTGCGTTATGGCAAAGAAGTCATTTTTCAAAGCATATGGATTTATAATTTTCATGCTGCTCGGCATTGTATGCGGCTGCCTCATCGGTGCTCTTTCACCTGAGCTCGGCGCAAAGCTTGAGCCGCTCGGCACAGTATTCATCAACCTTATGTTCTGCATAGTTGTGCCTCTGGTTTTCTTCTCCATCTCCTCTGCAATCGCAAACGCCAACGGTGCAAAGCGTGCAGGTAAGCTGATGGGTGTTACCGTCGGTACCTTCCTTGTTACCGCAGCTATCGCAGCAGTATTCATGTACATAGTTCTGCTCATCTTCCCCATCACCGCCAAGCAGATTGTTGAGGAAAGCGTTGAGGTTACCGGTCTCGGCTTTGCCGATATGGTTGTAAACTTCTTTACAAAGCCTGACTTCTTCGAGCTTCTCAGCCGCAAGGCAATTCTTCCCCTTATTGTGTTCTCCATTCTCTTCGGCTTCGGTGTTCAGAAGTCCGGCGGCAAGGAGACTCTCACCGCTAAGATTCTTGAGGATGTAACAAACTGCATTCTGAAGATGATGAAGATTGTCACCTACTACGCCCCCATCGGCTTCCTCGGCTTCTTCGCCTCTCTCGTTGCTGCATACGGCCCCGACCTCATCGGTCAGTACAGCAAGACCCTCATCATCTACTACGCAGTCTGCTTTGTTTATATGTTCATCTTCTTCCCCATTTACGCACGCTTCGGCGGCGGCAAGGGCGGCGCAAAGGTAATGTTCAAGCACCTGCTCAGACCCGCAGCTGTTTCCTTCGGTACCTGCTCCTCCGTTGCAACTATCCCCACCAATATGGAAGTTGCAGAGGAAACCGGCATTTCCCGCGAGGTTACAAATGTTGTTCTCCCCATGGGCGCAACAATGCACATGGACGGCTCTTCAATGAGTGCAATCGTAAAGGTTCTGTTCCTGTTCGGCTTCTTCGGCATCAATGCTGAGCCCGGTCAGATTATCCTCGCAATCGTTATCGCAGTATTCTCCTCCGTCGCAATGAGCGGTATTCCCGGCGGCGGCGGTACCGGCGAGCTCGTTCTGTGCTCCCTGTTCTTCCCCGATCAGCTCGCAGTTGCATTCCCCATTGCTCTTGCACTCGGCAACCTCGTTGATCCTCCCGCAACCATGGTCAATGCAGCAGGCGACTATGTTGCATCCTTCATCGTTGAGCGTTTCGTAAACGGCAAGGATTGGCTTCAGAAGAAGCTCCGCAAGGACACAGAGGTCGAGGCATAATCCAAATCGATAATCAAAATACCGATACCGTGAATTGCAGAAATGCTTTTCACGGTATTTTTATATCAATTCATCATCTGCAGAATAAAAGGAGCAAGCTCAATGAGAGCTTGCTCCTTTTTGCATTTTTTATCAGTAAGTTACAACCTTAGTTCCGCGAGGGACATTGTCATATATCCATTTTGCGTTTTCTATCTGCAGTCTTACGCAACCGTGGGATGCCTTTTTGCCAATGGTTCCGTCTATTACGCCTGCCTTTGCAGGGTCTGTGCTCTTCTGAGAGTAGAGAACTGAATGGAACAGATAGTTACCGGAAAACTGTGTATAGTAGAAACATCTGCTGCTGCCTGAATCGAAGAAATAACCTTTTTCGGCAACTGTGAAGGTACCCTTTTTGGTGGGTGTTGATTCCGCACCGGGAGCACACTGCCAATAATACTTATTTGCCCACTCGCTTCCGTTCTTTTCATACACGCCTACACGGCACGCATCGGTATCAACGAGAAGCAGATACTTTGTGGAGCTGGTATAGCCCTGTGCCTTCTTGAGCATGGAATCGTAGGTTTTATCCCATACGCCATTGGCATCGACATAGCTTCCGCCGACCTTAGCATTAGTAGCCATTTGTCCGTTTGTCTTGAAGTAATAGCGGTTTCCGCTTACTTCTTTCCAGCCTGATGTATATGCCCTGCCATTGTTCTGGAAGTAATACTTATATGTTACCGAGCCGAATTTTACTGATTTGAGTCCGCCCGTAAAGGCTTTGCCGTCATTTCCGAAGTAGAAGTAGTATGTTGTTCCGTCAATTTTAACGGTCTTGTAGCCCGTGGTAAATGCCTGACCGTTTTTCAGGAAATAGTAATACGATGTATTGCCGTTGCTGGTTAATTCCTTGTAGCCGTCAGTATAGGCCATTCCGTTTTTCTGGAAAAGGAAATATGCTGTTCTTGAGCCGAAGGATATTGACTTAAGGCTATCTGTAACTGCCCTGCCGTTGCTTCCGAAATAGAAGTAGCGCTTCACTCCGTCAAGCATTACCGTCTTGTAGCCGGTGTTGAAGGCCTGACCGTTGGTCAGAAAATAGAAGCCGTAGTTTGTGCCGTCAATTTTAACCTCTTTATAACCTGAGGTGTATGCGCTGCCGTCATTTGTGAAGTAGAAGTAATACTGCTTTCCGTTCATGGAGAAGTTCAGATATCCGGAGGTATATGCCGTACCGTCCTTCTGGAAGTAGTAGTACACTCTTTTTCCGTTCTTTGTAAACTGCTTGTAGCCGTCGGTATAAGCGCTGCCGTCTTCAGTGAAGTAGTAGTACTGAGTCTTGCCGTCAACGGTGACTTCTTTGTAGCCGCCCTTGAACAGGCTGCCGTCTGCTGAATAATAGTAAAGCTTGCCGTTTTCTTCAACAAGTCCGCTTTTTACAGAGTTCCCCTCATCAGTTCCAGTTTCAAGGCTGGCTTTCTTGGCAGACTGTGTGTATTCAATCTGTTCTGCATCATCTGTACCCTCTGCATAAGTTGCGGTTGAGTACAATGGAGAAGCCAAAGTAAGCATTGCCAGCAAAACAGCGCATACTCTGAATTTCAAATTTTTGCCCTGGACATTTGAATTCATCTTAGTATTCTACCTCCTCCTGGCTGCCGTCGGAGTAGGTTATGACCTTGACACCGTGACCGGAGCCATCAGGGTCATCATAGTTTTCAGTACTGACCACGGTTCTGCTTGAGCCGGAGTCGCTGCCTGAGTTTGACTCTGAGCCGGAGTTAGAGCTTGAGCTTGAGTTGGAGCTTGAATTGGAGCTTGAATTGGAATTAGAGCTGCCTGAATTACCCGAATATGAGTTCTGCTGCGGTGCAGCATTGTTACCCTCATTATCGTTTTCAGTTTCCTGAACCGAGATTGCGATTTTCATACCATTTTCAAGAGCTGCACTGAGGTCATAATTGACTTTCTGATTCTCCGAAAGCTTAATTCCTACTGCTTTAATTGCGTCTTCAACGGTACCGCCTACAAGAACAACAGTATATTTCTGGCTTTCATCACCATTCTGGTTTTCAACTGTAACAGTGCATTTTCTCAAAATCTTCACTGTCAGGAAACCATCATTGCTTTTCTCAAGGTCAACAACCGCCATATCGCCTTCGTCGAGGACGATTTCATTTTCCTCGAGGAGCTGTGCCATAGGCTTGCCATCCGGGTTATCAATAACGACATTTTCGCCGTCGACTTCAACTATAACCGTGTTCTGTGCATCATCCTTATTACCGCATGCAGTAAGCATAGGTACAACCATAAGAATAACCATTATGAATGCAGCAATGCCCATAAATCTTTTTTTCATCGTTTACACCTCTATAACATTCGGTCCATAGTTTTCAGTAGGTTATGCGTACCGCAACGGAAAACTATGGCACATTTTTGCTAACAACACTATAACATTTGCACTAAACATATACAAGTAATTTGTTGAATCATGTCAGAATATTTTAGCAAAAGTAAAAATGCTCTGTCCTTATGGGACAGAGCATTTTTCAAGCTGCTCAATGTGCTTTATCAGCTTTTTTATGCAGGAATTCAAGCTTTGTTTCGGAAATCAGTATAGCAACAAAAATCAGGCAGAATCCGAGCACAATGCTGAAGGTGAGGTTTTCCTGACCCATCGCTATAGAAAGCGCAGTTCCGAACACGGACTCAAGCGTCATAATTACCGCAGCAGCAGAGGGCGGAGTGAACTTCTGTCCGACAGTCTGCAGGAAGAAGCACACACCCGTACACATTACGCACAGATAAGCAATTGCCCACCATGAGCTTGCAGGAACTGCCTGCGGCTTAGGCTCAAACGCAAGCGCGAATATGAAGCAAAGCACTGCTGCTACCGCAAACTGAACCATTGTTAAAAGCAGAGGATTTCTGCCCTCGACATACCTTGCGGTTACAATGATATGCAGACCATAGAACAGACCGCACAGTGCCGTGAGAATATCGCCTATATTAACGGTTAAATCCTCATTAAGACACACAAAGCCCATACCAACAAGGCAGATTACGGCTGCTATAATATTGAATTTGTCGGGTTTCTTGCGGCAGATTATCCAATAAAGGAACGGCACGAGAATGCAATAGGTTGCCGTAAGAAATGCGTTTTTTCCCGGAGTTGTAAAAACAAGTCCGTAGGTCTGCACCGTGTATGCCGCAGTTAAGCACGCTCCCATCAGCACGCCGCCGATTATATAATGCTTATCAAGCTTTTTAAGCCTCGGCAGGCTTGCAAGCAGCATGATGAGCGCTGCACCTCCGAAGCGGATTGCAAGCAGCCACAAGGGCGTTATGCTGTCAAGCGTGGACTTCAGAATTACAAATGAGCTGCCCCATATGAGCGTTGTGCATATGAGCGCAAGCCGTCCTATTGCACCTTTATTAACTTTTTTCATAGCTTATATCTTCACCATATGCAGGGCGGCTGCACGAAGCATCAGCTTTTTTGTGACGCCGCCGTCGAAGTTTATTTCAATCAGGTAATCGTTGCCCATAGGAGTCATTTTTGTGATGCTTCCCGCTCCGAATGCCTTATGCTGTACCTTGTCACCCACGGCAAAATTGGGTGCAGGATTTGCCTTGGGCTTGCTCGGTGTGGGTGCTGCAACAGGTCTTGCCTTAGGTGCAGCAAAGGACTTTGATGCAAACTCGCGCTGAACCTGGGATTTATCGGAATAGCCGTAGCCTCTGGGAATTCCGCGCTTTTCCATATGCTCAGACGGAATTTCGTCGACAAAGCGTGATACGCGGTTTGAGGTTGTCTTACCGAAAAGCATACGCTGCTTTGCGCAGGAGATGCACAGCTTTTTCTTTGCTCTTGTTATTGCAACATAGCAAAGTCTGCGCTCCTCCTCCATTTCGTCCTGTTCACCTATTGCCTTTATGCCGGGGAAGATTCCCTCCTCTGCTCCGACAAGGAAAACATTATTGAACTCAAGTCCCTTAGCCGAATGCATTGTCATCATAACAACGCAATCCTGGTCCTTGTCGTAATTATCCATATCGGTATAGAGCGCAACATCGGCAAGATAGCCCTCAAGAGTGGGATTATCGGTTTCGCTCTTATAATTGATAATACTTGTTTTAAGCTCCTTGACATTCTCTGCGCGTGCAGAGTCTTCTACCGTGTTCTTCTCCTCAAGCATTTTCAGATAGCCGGATTTATCAAGAAGCAGATCGTAAAGCAGGTCGGGCGCAAGCTGCTTGGACTCCTCAATCAGCTCGCTTATCATATTTGCAAACAGGCGCATGCGCATGCTTGCTCTGCTGAGCTCGGGATAAGCATCGGCCTTGCTTATTACGGTAAACAGCGATGTATTCAGCTGCGCGGCAATGCCCATAGCTGTTTCAATGCTCTTATCACCTATTCCGCGCGGCGGATTGTTGATAATTCGGGTAAGACGCAAATCATCATTCGGAGATGCAATTACACACAGATACGCGAGCATATCCTTAACCTCAGCGCGGTCAAAGAAGCCCGTTCCGCCGAAAATCCTATACGGAATGCCGTTGCGCTTGAATGCCTGCTCGAGCTGATGCGACTGTGCGTTCATACGGTAAAGAACTGCATTATCGCTCCATGAGCCCCCCTTGCCGTACTGACTCATTATCTGAGATGCGACATAGCGTGCCTCGTCATGCTCATTATCGGCTACATAAAGCTCAATCATCTCGCCCTTATCGCCGTTTGTCCAAAGCTCCTTGCCTTTTCTGCCGAGATTGTTGCGTATAACGGCGTTTGCAGCATCGAGAATATGCGAGGTACTGCGGTAGTTCTGCTCAAGTCTTATTACGCGGCAGCCCTTGTATTCATCCTCAAAGGATAGAATATTCTCAATGGTTGCGCCACGGAACTTGTATATACTCTGGTCGTCATCACCGACAACACAGATATTGCCCCAGCCACCTGCTAACTTTGAAGCCAGCAGATACTGCAGCTTGTTGGTATCCTGATACTCGTCAATGAGCACATACTTGAATCTTCTCTGCCAGTATTCACACACATCGTCATGCTCCTCAAGAAGCTTGACCGTGTAGAAAATGAGGTCATCGAAGTCCATTGCGCCTGCTGAAAACGCTCTGCGTGTGTACTCAGCATAGATTTCCGCAATCTTCACTCTTCGAATATCGCCCGAGGCTTTTGCTCTTGCATAGAGGTCATCGGGAGTCATCTGCGCATCCTTTGCGCGGCTTATCTCACCGAGAAGCATTCTCGGCGGATAACGCTTATCATCAAGCTCAAAGTCCTTGAGAATGCGCTTAACAAGGCTTAGGCTGTCCGAGGTATCGTAAATTGTGAAGCTAGTCGGGAAGCCGAGTCTGTCCGCATTACGGCGAAGTATTCTCACGCAGGCAGAATGGAAGGTCGATGCCCAGATATCATTTGCATCGGGACCGAGCATCTTCTCAAGTCTTGCCTTAAGCTCGTCGGCTGCCTTATTGGTAAAGGTAATTGCAAGTATTCTCCACGGCTCGGCAGGCTCAAGGGCAGCAAGCTGCCTTGCTTTTTCACCGCCTGCGAGCATAATATCAATATCCTCCTCGCAGGCATTTTCGGGAATTTCATTACTGTCACCCGCAATGCCGTAGCGCAGAAGGTTTGCAATTCTGTTTATGAGTACCGTAGTCTTGCCGCTTCCGGCACCTGCCAGTACAAGTAAAGGCCCCTCCGTGGCCAGAACTGCCTGCTGCTGCATTGGGTTCAGTTCCTTAAATTCTTCGCGCACGACATTGCGGCGCGCCTCTATGTATTTTTCTTCAAAATTTTTCATCATGGCGTAGATTTTAGCACAGATACGAATTATTAACAAGATGAAAAACTTCTGCCAATTTCTGTGTTTTGTTGACAAGCAAATATTCATTTAGTATCATTATTACATTATTGAACCCCTAACGGAGCTAACCATGAAAAAAATATTCTCGCGCCTTTGGGAACAGATGAATGTTCCCAAAAACGAAAGGCTGCTTATTATACTTATCCCCTGTCT
>JAZULF010000272.1:0-2755 GCA_045643645.1 Oscillospiraceae bacterium | reverse complement strand
ACAAGCTCGCTGAGGCAGTCGGAAAAATCAAAATAACCGACACCGCCGTCGCACTGGGTGAAGTCGGAAAGTGTATCTCTGTCAACAACGCCGGGAAGACGGCGAAGTATGAAAAGAATCAGTATTTTAATGTCGAGTTTTTCGTGGATAAATCCGAGTCTGTCCATGATTTTTCTCCTTGTATAATCAAATATTATACATCAGATTTTCATTCGTGTAAATACTACTTGCTGCCGGATTTTTTAATTCCGATAACTGAGGCAATAATCAGAATTACAACCGTAACATGCAGCATTATGCTCTTTGAGGAAAGCGGGTCAACACTGCTTGCAATGATGCCGAAATCAGCAAGAAGCATGGCGGCAAGCAGAACTGCTTCTACAAACAGCACCAGCTTCGCAAAATTTTTACCCATAGCGAAACCTCCGATAAATCTATATTTTTATAATAATACACACTTTGCTTTTTGTAAATCAATACTTCACAATTTTGCCCGAGGTGCATACACTGTACTGAAGTTTGACTTCAAAAACAATCTGGGAGGTATGTTTATGGCAGACAGGGTTGTGCCGGGGCCCGTAAGCAGCGGTGACAGCATAAGAGAGGCCGTCTGTATCGATACAAGAAAGATTATGGATTCCTGCCGCGACAAGGACTGCATTGAGGACCTGCGAGTATATCCTACCGCCGGCTCCTTGCTGGCTGTTGAAAACGCATTCAGCGTTCGGCCGCGCTCGGCGGAGCTAATTGACTGCGAGGTCAGCGTTGAGGAGATTAGCCTTAACAGAGGCTATTACACCGTAGATGTAACATACTTTTATAGAATAACCGGTGAGGCCTTCCCCTCCGGTCAGACCGTAACGGGTCTTGCAATTTTCGATAAGCGGGTAATGCTTTTCGGCAGCGAGGGCAGAGTGAAGTCCTTTGCATCGGACAGCTGCTGCGACTTAAACGGCAGCAGCAATATGCCGATTGCTGTTGTTGACGCGGTTGACCCGATTGCGCTGCACATGCATTTTTCCGACGATGTCTTGCCCGAGCCGAGCATTGAGCAGCGCTCAATTCCCGAATTGATACTTAACAGCTTCGATGACGAGCTTGACCTCGCCGCAAATTCAAGGCGGCTTTATGTTACTCTCGGACAGTTTTCAATCATTCGCCTTGAGCGCAGCACACAGCTGCTCATTCCCGCATATGACTACTGCATGCCCGAGAAGGAGTGCATCGGCTCGAGCGAGGATGACCCCTGCACGATGTTCGGACGCATCCGCTTCCCCGTTGAGGAATTTTTCCCGCCCGATGCAATTGATAGCTGTGAGGACTATAAGAGCCTTGTATAAATCAATGCCGTTGGTAAAAACCAACGGCATTTTTATGATTATTACTGTTATGTTCTTTTAACTATATTGTCCTTATCCTTGTATATGCTGTTTTCGGGTACAACACCGCGGACGCAGCTTGTGGGATAAACACTTGCACCGCGGCCGAGAACTGTGCCGGGATTGAGCACGCTATTGCAGCCGACCTCGACAAAATCGCCGAGTATTGCGCCGACCTTCTTGCGTCCGGTTTCAATGCTTTCCTCTGCGCTTTTGATGACGACAAGGGTCTTATCACTCTTGACATTGCTTGTGATTGAGCCTGCACCCATATGCGACTTATAGCCGAGCACGGAGTCACCGACATAGTTATAATGCGGAGTCTGGACATTATCAAACAGGACGGAGTTTTTAAGCTCGGTTGAGTTACCGACTACTGCATTTTTGCCGACTATTGCGCTGCCGCGGATGAATGCGCAGTGACGGACCTCAGCGCCGTGGTCAATGATGCAGGGTCCACCGATATATGCAGACGGGAAAACCTTTGCATCCTTTGCAATCCATACATTCTCGCCGCACTTTTCATACTCCTCCTCTGGCAGTGTGCTGCCGAGTTTAATAATGAAATCACTAATATCCGCAAGCACCTCCCAGGGATAGGTCTTACCCTCGAAAAGCGGTGCGGCTATTGTCTTTGTCAAATCAAGAAGTTCGTTTATCTTTAGCATTTACTTCACCTTAATCAGTCTGCCGCAATCACGCATTGCACCGATGATATATTCAACGCATTCCTCACACTTTTCGTGGCTGGTTGCCTCTACCATTACACGCAGGACAGGCTCGGTGCCGCTCTTGCGAAGCAGTACTCTGCCCTCGGTGCCGAGCTGCTGTTCAATCTCGGCAACTGCTGCCTTGACCTCTGCGCAGTTGAGAGTGCCGTCCTTATCGTCAACAACAACATTCTTGAGAAGCTGCGGATACATTACAACGGGAGCCGCAAGCACGGACAGAGGCTGCTTGCTCTCGCACATTGCCTCCATAATCTTGATTGCGGTCAGAAAGCCGTCACCGGAGTTTGCAAGACGGCCGAAGATGATGTGACCGGACTGCTCACCGCCGAGGATATGACCGTTTGCGCGCATATTCTCTGCAACATACTTATCGCCTACAGCGGTCTTTTCATAGCCGATGCCGAGCTGGTCAAGTGCCTTGTAAAGACCAATATTGGACATCACTGTGGTTACTATCTTCTTATTGCCGAGCATACCGCAGTCGTGCATATACTTGCCGCAGACATAGAGAATATGGTCGCCGGTTATTACATTGCCCTTTTCGTCAACCGCAAGGCAGCGGTCAGCATCACCGTCAAAAGCGAAGCCGACATCAAGGCCCTTTTCAAGCACAAACTGCTGCATCTTTTCAATATGAGTTGAGCC
>JAZULF010000271.1:0-6733 GCA_045643645.1 Oscillospiraceae bacterium | reverse complement strand
GCAGCCTTGAGGCCGGTTTCGTAGCTGAAGCTGCCGTCCTCGTTTACCTCGTAGCCGTAATCACCGACATTGTTGTTGGTGAGAAATGCGTCTGCCGAGCGGTTTGATGCGCTGATATCGGTGTCGCCGTATACGAGAGAAACGGTGCCGTCAACGCGTGAGTCGTAAGCCTGCTCGATTGCATTCTTGATGCCCTTTACGATGATTTTGTAGCTTTCATCGTCATAGCCGGGCACGCCGTTTATGAGGTCATAAAGCTCAAACCATGAGGTGTTTGAGGTTGAGGAATGGCAATGTGTTGCCATGAGCATCACATTTTCCTCAGTAAAGCAGGTGTAGCCGTCTGCCTTGAGTGCGGACAGGACACCGGGCTTTATGCTCTCTGTCATGTGGACAAGCTCCGCAGAAACATATACCATAGGCGCGTTGCCGTCATCAACGACAAAAGCTCTTGCGTACAGTCTTGTAAGCAGTCCCTCCATAAGGTCACCGAGCGAGTTGTAGCCGGTGCTAATGTCGGTGATAGGTCCGGTGATATCGCACTTTGCGACACCTACCTTCACATTTGATGCCGATTTCTTGTCGGCGAAGGCAAATCCCGTAAGGGAAAAGAGCATTGCCGCGGTAAGCACAATGCAGATTACAGCCTTGAATCTTCTTTTCATTTCGTCCCCCTAAGATATGTAACAAAAAATATCTTAAAGAATATTTTACACTTTTTGGCGCATTCAGGCAATACACCGAAAAGCAGAATTTTGTCCGGCGTTTTACAACACATTCAACAAATGAAATGTAAAAAGCATCCTCATCAAACGACGAGGATGCTTGTTATTTATCTCTTTGCCTTTATCCACATTTTCGGAGCGAGCACCGAAAGCAGCGGATAAATCTCAAGTCTGCCCATAAGCATAGCAAATGACAGCACTATCTTTGAAAATGGGGAGTAAACCGAATAGTTCGCCGCAGGGCCTACCATATTAAATCCGGGACCTATGTTGTTAACGCAGGACACAGCCGCCGAGAAGTTAGTATCAAAGCCGAGCGGCTCAAAGCTAATCAGCAGGAAGGTTGCAACGATAACGCCGAGATACAGTACGAGGTAGGACAGTATTCCCTTTTCCTCCTGCGCGGTCAGCGTTCTTCCGTTTAGGCGGACGGGATTTACCGTACGCGGACTTATGCTGCGGCGCATCTCGTTTCTCGCAATCTGGAACATTGAGGTAAGACGCGAAATCTTAAAGCCGCCTGCAGTTGAACCCATACAGCCGCCAACAAACATCAGCATAAACAGAATACCCTTTGAAAGCTGCGGCCACAAATCGAAGTCTGCCGTTGCAAAGCCTGTTGTTGTTACAAGCGCTGCGACCTGGAACGCCGAAAGCCTTATTGCCTCGGAAATATTGCGGTACATAGGATAGATATTCGCCGTAATTATCGCGCACGCAACAACGAACAGACCGAGGTAGCACAAAAGCTCGTTTGAGTTAAATGCATTTCTCCATCTACGCAGAAGCAGCAGGTAGTAGACATTGAAGCTGACGCCAAACAGCAGCATAAACACGGTGATTACCCACTGAATGTAGGGGCTGTAGGATGCAACGCTGTCACCCTTGATGCCGAAGCCGCCCGTACCCGCGGTGCCTAATGCGTGTACCGCACTGTCAAACACGGGCATACCGCCGCAAAGCAGGAACACGAATTCCGCAGCGGTCAGCGCAATGTATATGTAATACAGCATCTTTGCCGCATTTTTTGATTTGGGGGTAAACTTGTCAACCGAGTGTCCGGGCATCTCCGCGCGCAGAATGTTTATCGAGCGGTCAGGTGCCTTGTTCATTAGCGCCATAACAAACACGAGAATGCCCATGCCGCCCAGCCAATGGGTAAAGCAGCGCCAGAATAAAAGACCGTGACTCATGCTCTCAACATCGGTAAGGATTGACGCGCCCGTTGTTGTAAAGCCGCTGACGGTTTCAAAGAATGCGACAACGAATTCGGAAATCTCACCGCTTAAAACAAAGGGAAGCGAGCCGATGAGCGACATACCTATCCAAGAAAGCGATACGATTGCAAAGCTGTCGCGAATGCTGAGATTCATTTTTTCAGGTCGGCATAAAAGGCTGAGTGCTCCGCCGAAGGCCGCCGCAATCAGCGCCGTAATCACAAACGACACAGCGCAGGACTCGGCATATATCAGCGCAACGAGCGCAGGCAGAAGCAGCAGCGCCGCTTCAAGCAGTATTACTCTGCCGAGAGTGTTGAAAATTGTTTTATAGTTCATAGCAAAATTTCCGAAAAATCACAGAGCTTCTGATTTGCGGCAATAACAATGACATGGTCCCCCGGCATGATAACATCATTGCCTGCAGGGATAATTGTTTTGAAGCCGCGGATAATTCCGGCAATCAGAATGCCGGGCTTGATATTCATCTGCTTAAGCGGAATATTTGCCTGCGCAAAGTCAGCAGATACGGTAAATTCCAAAGCCTCAACGGCACCGTTCATGAGGCGGTACAGCGTCTCGATTTTGCTGCCCTGTGAATTGTGCAGCGCTCTTGCATACTGCGTAATAATATCCGCGGTAATTCTGCGCGGAGATGCAATGCAGTCAAGTCCGAGCTTTTCGCTTATATCACTGAAGCCGTCCTGATTTACCTTTGTGATGATTTTCGGCACCTTGCGGTCAAGCGCGTAATAGGAGCTGAGTATATTCTCCTCGTCCATTCCCGTAAGTGATACGAATGCGTCGGTGCGGTCAAGTCCCTCCTCGGAAAGCAGCTCGTGATGTGTGCCGTCTCCGCAGATGATGTTCACATTCTGCGGCAGGACAGCGCACATTTCCGTGCAGCGTGCCTCGGATTTTTCGATTACCGTTACGGAATTGCCGCTTCGGATAAGCTCCTTTGCGAGATAAACGGATGTACGGCTGCCGCCGAGAATCATTACATCCTTTGCGCGCTTTTGCAGTATTCCCAGGTGCTTGAGGACCTTCTGCATATCACTGCGTGCTGCAAGAAGACCTATCTTGTCGCCTGCCTGCAGGGCAAAGTCGCCGTTGGGTATGTTCGCCTTGCCGTCACGCAGAACGCAGCAAATCAGGAAAGGAATATTGAGCTTGTTGCGCAGATTATAAAGCACGGCTCCGTTCAATACCGAATCAGCCTTTACCGTAAGCTCCGCCATTTCAAAGCGGCGGCGTGTAAAGGTTTCGGACTTGATTGCCGAGGGGAACTTGAGAATGTTGAAAATCGCCTGAGCGGTCAGCAGCTCAGGATTGACCGCCATGGAAATTCCCATCTCGCGCTTTAAGAAATCAATATCGTCCATACTGCTTTCCTGGCTGCCTATGCGGGCAACGGTATGCTCAGCACCCATGCGCTTTGCAAGGAAGCATGCAAGCAGATTTGTTTCATCGTTGCCGGATGCCGCAATGAAAAGGCCTGCCGAATGCACCGCTGCCTGCGCAAGCGCGTCACAGCTTGTGCCCGATGCGCATATTCCCATTACATCGTATATATCAGTTACATTGCTTATTACGGAAGGCTCGGGGTCAATAACCGCAATGTCATGCCCCTCGTGTGCAAGACTGTTGAGTATGCTTTTTCCTATCTTGCCGCAGCCGCAGATTATGATTTTCATCTCATCGCCTCTTTCTTCCATAAATGTACCACTTAGGGCACTGCAAACGCAATAAAAATTTCAGATTTATTCTACAATTACCAGCGCATTGCAGTTTTTTCATCCTGCGAGATTTTTCCCGCAAGGCAAAAACAAAACCCTGTAACCAAATAGGCTACAGGGTTTTTTGGTGCGCGAGGTGGGACTTGAACTACTGGATTTTTGTCCATTTCAACTTTTTTAGTCCAAAAAAATCAATTGTTTATCAGAATCATGTTATTTCAGACCTTTTTGTCCAATCGTTTTTCAGTAGTTAATTCCCCTCAAGGGTATAAATAAGGGTATGTAAGCATTCAGGGGGCCGGGAAAACCGGCTCACCTACAGAATATATTTTTTTGAGCGGCGCTGTAAGTATATAATCGATAAGCTCCTGGCGCGACATACCTGTTGGCAGCGCGTTCAGCATCAGCCTTACACTTTCACCGGTAGCTCCATAATAAAAGTTAAATGCTGCCTGACCTGTCTTATTGAACACCAGACGGCCGTTGCCAACTGTGCAATGGGTCAGTGCCTGAATGCCGTCTATATAGCAGGCACATGACTCGGCAATGCATGTAAAGCTTTTATCATTAACACTTTCGATATCAAGCAGTCTCTTTGCCTCCTCGGCAGCTCGTACGCCCATAGCAAGCCCTGGGCATTTATGCCCGTGCAGCTCTGCAGCCTGCTCATATTTTTCTTTAATCATAACATACTCCTTTGCAATGCAGAGTTTGCTTGCTCATTCGAAGCTGATTGCCATAAGCTCTGCAAGGCTTGTTATACCTTCAAGCACATAACTCTTACATACCTCACTCAGTGTAAGCATTCCCTTATTCTGAGCTGTCTTGCGGATTTCAATGCCTGATGCCTTGTCATTAACAAGCTGACGCAGTTCTTCATCCATATACATGATTTCGTGAACTGCGGTTCTGCCTTTGTAACCCGTATTATTACAGTACTGGCAGCCGACAGGCTGATAGATTTCTGCAGGCTCGTCAATGCCGAGCATAAGCATCTCACGCGGATTTGTTGCCTGCTTTTTCCTGCACACGGGGCAAAGCTTTTTTACAAGGCGCTGAGATATTACACCGACAAGCGCATCGGCAAGAAGGAAGCTGTCAACGCCCATATCCTCGAGTCTTTCAATAGTACTCGGCGCATCGTTTGTATGCACCGTGCTGAATACAAGGTGGCCGGTAATTGCGGCTCTGATTGCTATCTGCGCAGTTTCGTTGTCGCGGATTTCGCCAATCATAATAATGTTGGGATCCTGTCGCAGAATGCTTCTGATGAATGCCGCAAAGGTCATATCTGCCTTAGGATTTACCTGAACCTGATTTACGCCGTTGATGCCGTGCTCAATCGGGTCCTCCACGGTTACTATGTTTACATTTGTCTTGTTAAGTTCCTTGAGGAAGGTATACAGCGATGTGGACTTTCCGCAGCCTGTCGGGCCTGTCAGCAGAATGATTCCGTGAGGATGCGCAAGCATTTTATCTACAAGAGCATTTCCGGCATCGGTAAAGCCCAGTTCCCTGCGGCTGAAGTTAAAAGCATTTTTATCCATAACACGGATAACAAATTTCTCACCGTACATTGTCGGAAGCGTAGATACGCGGAAGTCATATTCCGTATTGTTTATTTCAATGCTTGTGCGACCGTCCTGAGGAATTCTCCGCTCCGCGATATTAATTCCGGACATTATTTTAATTCTTGCGCTGATTGCTCGGTAGGATTCCATCGGGAAGCTTGCGCGTTCAATGAGTTCACCGTCAATGCGGTATCTGACTCTGACTCTGTCTTCAAACGGCTCAATATGAATATCGCTGGCTCGCAGAGGAATTGCCTCTTTAATAATCGAGTCGACCAGCTGTACCGCCGGAGCATTGACTTTATCATCTTCACCGCTCTGTGCGATTGCGTCAACCGCGGATGCCGAACTTGCTGTGTCCCTGTCGCGTGCTTCGCGGCTAATATTCTCAATTGCATCGCTTGTTGCTTTTGAAGTCAGCAGTGAATCTATGTAGCGCTCAAGCTGCAACGGCGGAACCACAATAAAATCAGCCTCGCCAATATGCACCAGTGCAAGCACTGCCAGCACTTCGATGTTCATGGGATTTGAAATTGCGGTAATCAGCACTCCGTTGTTATCCACATAGAGAGGAAGAATCTTTTTTGTTTTCAGATAATTCAGATTGAATCTGCTCAACAGCTCCTTGTCGGCTGTGAGCATATCCATCTCCGAAAACGGCACTGCGCAATATTCAGCAAGCGCCTTATACAGCATTTTCTCTTCGGCAAAACTGTTTTTAGTAATACTGTTAAGGTAATGAGCCTCTTTGCCCTTGCATTCTCTGCGGACGGTCTCTGCCTGTTCCGCACTTATTATACTTTTTTCAACAAAGAAGTGCAATAAATCATTATTTCTGTTCATGGCTTCAACCTCTTATATCAATTCGTCAATCATCGCCAGGATGGGTGAATAAACTGCAAGGAATACAACAGCAATAATTGCACCCAGAATTACAAGCAGAATCGGCTGCAGCATTGTCATCATCATATTCAGCGAGCTGTCAACCTCTTCATCAAAGTATCCGCAAGATTTAAGCATTACCTCGTCGAGTGAACCGCTTTTTTCACCGACAGATACCATTTGAATGAGTATACCGGGAAACAGCTTCTGCCTTTGAAGTGCGTCTGTCAGGCTTATGCCGTTTTTTACATCAACAATCGCATTCACGAGCTTTTTTTCTGCATATTTATTTCCGAGAATGCGGCTCATTGTGTCAAGAGCATCCAGCGTGTCCATACCGCTCATCAGGAGAAGTCCGAAGCCTCTTGCGAATCGAGCAGCAAGAATATTTACGAACACCTTGCCGATAACAGGAATTTTGAGTTTTATTGTGTCATAGCCAAGTCTGCCGAATTTTGTTCTGCCTATGCCGAAGAAAATCAGACAGACGGCAACAACGCCGAGAAATGTTTCCTTCCAATATGTAACAAGCCAGTTGCTGGCATTGAAAATTGCCATTGTAAGTCCCGGCATCTGCACATCAAGGCCAACAAATGCCG
>JAZULF010000270.1:0-1664 GCA_045643645.1 Oscillospiraceae bacterium | reverse complement strand
GATTGCTGAGTATGCCGCAAAGGGACAGGCATCAAGACCGCTGAGAGTCATGATTTTAGGCATACCCAATGTCGGCAAGTCAACCTTTATCAACAAGGTCGCAAAGCGCAAGGCTGCAATAGCAGGTGATAAGCCCGGCGTAACCCGCGGCAAGCAGTGGATAAACATCGACCAGGGCCTCGACCTTCTCGATACTCCGGGCATACTCTGGCCGAAGTTCGACTCGCAGGAGGTCGGTGAGATGCTTGCCATTACAAACGCAATCAAGGCAGATGTTCTCGATAAGGAAACGCTCGGCGCGAACTTTATGCTCAGACTGCGCGAGATGTACCCCGAAGCACTGACAGAGCGCTATAAATTCGTACCCGACCCCGAAATGAACGGATATGAGCTGCTTGAGCAGGCTGCAAAGAAGCGCGGCTTCCTCGTATCAAAGGGCGAGTATGACATTGAACGAATGGCAAATACTCTGCTAGGCGAGTACCATGACGGCAAGCTCGGCAGAATAAGCTTGGAGAAACCCGAATGACAGACCTTTGGGAGCTTGAAAACGAAATATACGACAGCGGAGTCGAGCTTATCTGCGGCGTTGACGAGGCAGGCAGGGGACCTCTTGCGGGACCCGTGTGCGCGGCAGCGGTAATTCTTCCGCGCGGCTTTGAGATTCCCGGACTTAACGATTCCAAAAAGCTCACTGAGAAAAAGCGCGATGCGCTTTACGATGTGATAATCGAAAACGCGGTCAGCTACGGAATTGCCTTTGCAACTGTCGAGGAGATTGAGGAGATTAATATTCTCAATGCGGCAATGCTTGCAATGAACAGAGCAATTGCAAAGCTTGACCCTCAGCCTCAGCTTGCGCTTATTGACGGCAACCGCAACAGCGCAATTGAGATAAACAGTCAGTGCGTTGTCAAGGGTGACGCAAAGTGCGCTGATATTGCTGCGGCATCAATTCTCGCAAAGGTTACGCGAGATAGATATATGCTCGAAATGGCTGAGAAATATCCCGAGTACCATTTTGAACAGCACAAGGGTTACGGAACAAAGCTGCACTATGCTGCATTGCGCGAGTTCGGACCGAGCGAAATCCACCGCCCGAGCTTTTTGAGGAAGATGCACTGATGGATGCCCGTGAGCTTGGCGCATGGGGTGAGAAAAAAGCGGCAAATTACCTGCGCCTGCGAGGCTACCGCATTGTCGCAAGAAACTGCCGATACAGGCAGGGAGAGATAGACATTGTCGCATCAAAGCGCGGCTATATCGTCTTTGTCGAGGTTAAGCTGAGGAAAAACAGCAGCTTCGGCGAGGCAAAGGAATTTGTAACCTACGCAAAGCAGCAGCGCGTAATTGCAGCTGCGCAGTTATGGCTGCAGGAGAACGAATCCGATTTGCAGCCGAGATTTGATGTAATTGAAATTTACGCCCCCGAGGGAATATCCGACAGAGGCGTAAAGATTAATCATATAGAAAATGCTTTTTAGACGGTGATATTATGAAATACTTCAGTACAAGAAACAAACACTACACAGTAAGCGCATCGCAGGCTATTTCTCAGGGACTTGCCTCCGATGGCGGACTTTTTGTTCCCGCAGAGCTTCCGAAAATGGACGCTGACGAAATCAGCACCCTGTGCAAAATGGACTACCGCGGCAGAGCGGTAC
>JAZULF010000269.1:0-5465 GCA_045643645.1 Oscillospiraceae bacterium | reverse complement strand
AGCCTCCGGCTGCACTGCCCTTGCAGATATTCAGAATGTAGCCGATGACGGGCATATTGATTTCGTCAAGTCTTACAAGTCCGTCAAGAACGCTTGCGCGGCTTGCGTAATTCTGTCTTACAACCATCAACGCGCCGTCGGAATACTCTGCCAAGTCCTCAGTATCGGAAAGCAGCGAGCAGGGGGGTGTGTCAATAATGACATAGTCATACTCTGTCTTGAGCCTTTCAACAAGCTCCTTGAACTTCGGTGCGCTGAAAACCTCCGTCGCATCATCCTCGGTGTTGCCCGCAAAGACGATGTCGAGCTTCTGCGGAATTAAGCTGTGAACAACCTTATCAAATTCCGCGTCCTTATCAACATATTCCGCAACACCTGCGCACTTACTGACCTCAAGCATTCTGTACATCGACGGATTGCGAAGGTCACAGTCGATAATGATTACTCTGCGCTGCAGCTTGACAAGCATATGCGCAAGATTGTAGGCAACTGTTGTTTTACCCTCGCCGCTTGTTGCGCTGCAAATCAGAAGTGCCTTATAGCCCTTTTCCTTCATATACTTATCGACTCTGACCGAAATGGCACGGAACGACTCGCGGTAACCGTTATCGTTTGTGCCGTCAAACGCGACAAGCGTGTGAATGTTCTTGCTGCGCTTTTTCATATTGATTTCGGGAAGAGCGCCGATAAATCTTGCGTTGCTTGCGCGCTGAAGGTCATCCTTACCCATAATGGTCATTTTGGTAAGACCGTAGATTACAACGAGCAGCGCACCGAGCGCGCAGCCGATTACTGCACCCCGCTTTGCCGCGCCCTGCCATGCTCTTGTATTCACGGGCGCGGTAGGCACTCCGTCATCGTCAACAACAATCATTTCCGTAGGACCGATAACCATTTCCGAAACCTGCGGATAGTTCTTTATTACAGATTCCAATACTCTGTGGCATTCCTCTGCATCGGGACCGCTTACGCTGAGCACGAAAAGGTTTGCGTCCTCAACCGAGGATGCGGTAATAGCAGGCAGAGTGTCAACGCCGAGGTCTTCCTTGACCAAATCATTAAGGACTCCGCTTGTGAGGATAAACGGGAATGTCTTTTCCATTTGCTCGGCAACGGCAAAATTGTACATTGTTATGCCTGCCTGCGCATCATTCTTCACATAAACCGTAAAGGTTGTGGATGCGGTGTAATACGGGGTATAGCTGTACCATGCCCTCGCGCCCATAATCGCAGCACCGAGTACGGTAAGCAGCAGCACAACCGCCCACAGCTTTTTAAGGCTGTTCATCATGAGAACAGCAAGCTTTCTCAAGGAAACGGAGGTCAGATTTTCTTCGTTAATATTCATTTGTCGTCCTCCAGAAATCCTCTGCCCTGCTGCTCGTCTTCAAGCCTGAGCTTCTCACTCTCGTCAACCGTGCTGCTCTTGCGATGGCCATAGCCGTATTTGCCGTAGCCGTACTTATTGTATTTCTTATAACCGTATTTGCCGTAGCCATGCTTAACATAGCCGTATTTACCGCTGCCGCCATAGTTGTAATTCTCGCTCAGGTCGGTGTGGTAAACATTGTTGAATATGCAGCCGAGCAGCTTTACATCTGCGCTGTTAATCGCATCGATTGCATCGTTTATTATGCGTGTGGGTGTCCAGTCCTGTCTTACAACGAGCACCGCGGCATCCGCAAGCTCTGCAATACACTCTGCGTCGGGGCTTGCGCCCATAGGCGGAGTATCGATGATGACAAGGTCAACATTTTTTCTTGCCTGGCATATAAGGTCGCGCATATTGTCGCTCTTTATAAGCTCGGTGGAGTTTTCCGTACCGTTCTTACCGAGCAGCAGACCGAGCTGACGCTTTTTGTCTGTCAGCAGCGTCTGTCCGAGTGTTGCCTTGCCTGCAAGATAATCGTAAATGCACTCATACTCTGCGTTCTGATACTCAAGTATCTTGTGCAGTGAGGGCTTTTTCATATCGCCGTCAACGAGCAGAACGCTCTTTCTCTTGCGGTTCATTGCAAGGGCAATGTTAACCGCGGTTGTGCTCTTACCTTCATTTTCGGCAACCGAGGTAACCATCAGCACCTTGCAGTTGTTTTTCTTCATCAGGTACTCAATTCGGGTGCGAATTTTCTTGAAGGTTTCAACAAAGGTAAAGCCCGTTGTCGGGTTTGCTATAACAATGCTCTTTTTCTTGCGCTTGAGTATCTCGCCGATGGTTTTGTACTTGCGCTCATGGTATACGGTCGCAAGCATCTTTGTGTCGAGCTTGCTTTCAACCTCGCTGATTGATTTTACCGTATCGCGCAGGAATGCCCTTACGCAGATATACGCAGCGGCAGCAACCGCAGCAAGCAGTGCCGCAAGCTTTGCGGTGTGTCCTGCGCTGTTTGCATTAATCGGTGAGGTAGGGATTACCGGCTGCTGCAAAACATCAAGAGCAATGTTGTTAAGCACGGTTTCAGCCAGCTCACTGTAATTTTTGAGAGTTGCCTTTGTAATGAGATAGGTCTCTCTCGGGCTTGACGAAACCACGCGCATTTCAAGCAGGTTGGTTTCTTCAATTACATTTGCGGAAATGCTGCCGTTAATGGATGCACCCAGCTCGTTGGAGATTCGCTTTCTCATAACATCGCTGTTGAGCACCTCGGAGAAGGCATTTGCCATACTCTTTGCCGCATTGAGATTGGAGTATACCGATGCGTCACCGTTTCTGACAGAAACGACAAAGGTTGTAACCGTCTGATACTGCGGGGTATACATATACGATGCACCGATATATGTCAGCGAGCCTACGATGATTGCCGCCATAACTACCGCCCAGCATTTGCGGAGCAGCTCACGCAGAAGCAGCAAGGGGTGAAGCTCGGCCGTTATTTCGTTTTTTACTTCAGATGTGTTTCTTTCGTCCATTAATTCACCGCCTTACTCCACAACTACAACAAGTTTTGTACGGCTGGCAAACTCACCGCTGCCGTAGGTATAATCAACTGTGTAAATGCCGCTTGTTTCGGTGTCGACCCTTCCGCTCACCTTAACATTGCCCGCACCCTTTACCTGAGCGCCGTCGGCATTGTAGCCCTCAATGTAGCTCTTTGCATCAAACTCAGCACCCTTTTCAAGATACACAAGATAATCGCTGAGCGTAATATTTGCCATATTGGGATTTGACTGCGTGATTTCTACTGTCAGCGGAAGATGCACTGTCTGCCCGAGGCTGTTTGTAACACGCAGGGTTATATCGTACTCGCCGGTGCCGCTTATCATCGCATTGTCACCCTCGAGAGAATATTTGACCTTTGCGGAAATATCGCCGTCGAGCATATCGCTCGCGGTTACGCTCTTGAGGACATCAACATTGTTCGACTGCTTTATAATCAGCGCTGAGGTCAGTCCGAATTTAGGCTCGGCATAATCTGTCAGATGCACTGTTCTGTCAGCCTTGGTCATATTGTTGTTTGAGTCAAATGCGATGTAGCTCACCTTGACATTGTTATCGCCGCTGAGCTTGCTCATACCCTCTACTACGAGTGATGCGCTTACATCACCGTCCTCGGGGTCGGTTGCTCTTACGCCCTGCAGGAGCTGCTCATCGCTTGCGTTTGTCGGGACATTGATAATGCCTCCGGCAAATTCAATCACAGGCGGCTGAGGACTTGCCTCTGCTCTCTCATACACCTTATAACCGATTAGCGCCGCAATCGACACCACCGTCAGTATTACCATCAAAACAGGAAATCTTTTCTTCACAGCAAGACCTCATTTTCAAAATAGTTGTATTCCCTCAGCCCTAAGAAGAGGCTGATTCATCAAAATTCTTCTCGGGTTTTCACATAGCAGAAGCTCCGCGGTTTCCTCGGAGGCTTCAACCGCAAGGTATTCATATGCCTCGCTCATATTCGGTGAGCGCATCTGCGCACCGTGAGCGTCACTTGCAACACAGGAGATATTTCCGTCGGCAAGCAGAATATTTGACAGACGCTTTGCTCCGCGTCCGAAGCGTCCCGTAAGGCTGCCCTTGTTGACCTGGGTTGCCATTCCGTCCTCTATCCATCTCCCGACAATCTCAGGCTCATCCTGAAGCGCAAAGTATCTCTCGGGATGTGCAATCACGGGGACGCAGCCTAAATCCAGCAGGTCGTACAGCACCCGCTCCATACGGTAAATATCCGAATAGAAGTCAAACTCTATCAGCAAATATCTGCTGTTATTGAGCGTCAGCAGCCTTCCCTCTTTCAGAAGCTGCGGCACATCGTGCGTGCCGTAAACCTCCATACCGGGATACAGCTTCAGCGGAATTTCCTCATTTTTCAGTTCGTTCATAAGACCGCGAAACTTCTCCGCAAGCTCAGCCGACACATAATTTTCAAAATAGCCCCGCTGATTGCTGTGCGGTGTTGCAATCATTTCCGTAACTCCCGAATCAACGGCAATCTGCGCCATCTCAACCGAGCACACCATATCCATTGAGCCGTCGTCTGTTTCCGGCAGAATATGTGAGTGTATATCAATCATTTTTTCTCTCCAAATGTGAATAAGCCGCAAGAATTCTCCTTCGGCTGCCCACCGTAGTGAGCCATATTCTTTCAAAGAAATCCCACCAGAAGCAGCCACGCTTCTGTGTTTTATTCTTTCGCTGCGCCGAAACAACATACGCAAACGCGCAGTCACGGCTCAGCGGTCCTTCAATTTCGTCCTGAGCATCACCGACAAACCAGAGCTTATCGTTCTCGATGCGGTATAAGCGGTGAAGTATATATCTGCCGTTTTCCCTGCGGTAAAACACGATATCACCGCGCTTGAGCTCACGGTCTATGCCTCTGAGCAGCACGCTGTCCCTGCCGGGTGCGAGAAACGGAAGCATACTGCCGCCGCTCACCGTAAGCGGAAGCTCCGCGCCCGTTTTAAGCAGCTCGACATACTCGGGCATAAGCTCATCGGGTGTCAGCACCTTTTTCTTCTTTTCCATCACAGCACCTGCCTGATATCCGTGCCCTCAAGGACATAGTGTCTGTTGCAGAATTCCGCAGTTGCAGGTCGGTGTGTAATTATAATGCAGGTTTTCACGCTGCCGCTGCTGCAGATATTTTCAAGCATTCTGCGCTCGGTTGCCTCGTCGAGTGCGCTTGTAGCCTCGTCAAGTATAAGCACAGGTGCTTTTTGCAGAAGTGCGCGCGCAACCGCAATTCGCTGCGCCTGGCCCTCGGAAAAGCCGTTACCGACCTCGCCCGTGCTGCTGTAAACTCCGTCGGGCAGCCTTCCGACAAACCCTTCTGCGCAGGCAAGTCTGAGTGCCTCAAGCATCTCTTCCTCGCTTGCATCGGGCTTTACCATTCGCAGATTATCGGCAATCGTGCCTGCAAGCACGGTGTTGCCCTGCGGTACATAAGCAAAGGCTCTGCGTGTTGCTGCCGACAGAGTCTGCTCGATGCCTCCTCCGCAAAGCAGTGCTTCGCCCTCATCGGGTC
>JAZULF010000268.1:0-4653 GCA_045643645.1 Oscillospiraceae bacterium | reverse complement strand
ACCGTTCAGGCAGGTATGTCAGGTCCCGACCTTGAAAAGACTCTGCAGAACGCACCCGAGCTTTTCGGCGCAAAGCGTCAGTACACCTGCGGTCACTTCCCGCAGTCGTGTGAATATTCCTCCGTCGGCGGCTGGACAGTAACCCGCGGCGCAGGTCAGAACAGTACCTACTACGGCTGCATTGCAGATATCGTTCTGTCCCAGAAGTACGCAACCCCCATCGGCACAATTCAGACCAGCCACTACAGCCGCGAGGCATGCGGTCCCGACCTCAATCAGATTATGATGGGCTCCGAGGGCACCTTCGGTGTTCTCACCGAGGTAACTCTCAAGGTCTTCCGCTGGATGCCCGAAAACCGCAAGCGCTTCTCCTACATCTTCAAAACCTGGGACGACGCAATGAAGGCAGCACGCGAGATGATGCAGCACGAGTGCGGCTTCTCCTCCGTATTCCGCCTTTCCGACCAGGAGGAGACCAATATGATGCTCCGCCTGTACAATGTCGATGACACACCGCTGTATCCGCTGCTTGACAAGCTCGGCTACAAGGATATGGAGCGCTGCCTCTTCCTCGGCTTTACCGACGGCGAAAAGGGCTACTCCAAGAATGTTGCAAAGAATATCCGCAAGATTGCTCTCAAGCACGGCGGCTTCCCGCTTACGGGATATGTTACAAAGAGCTGGGAGACCGGACGCTTCAACGACCCGTACCTGCGCGATACCCTTATGGACTTCGGCATCACAACCGATACCCTCGAATGCACCGTAAACTGGTCCAATATGGAGCAGGTGCATCTTGATGTACGCAAGGTATGCCACGCACTGCCGAATACCGTTGTTACAACGCATATGTCCCACTGCTATCCGCAGGGCGCAAACCTCTACTTCATCTTCCTTACCAAGATGCAGGACGAGAAGGACTTCAAGGCATACCACTCTACCATTCTCGACGCAATCCAGCGCAGCGGCGCATCAATCAGCCACCATCACGGCATAGGCAAGATGTTTGCTCCGTGGCTTGAGGGTTATATCGGCGAGAAGGAATACGGCGTATTCCGCGTGCTGAAGGATTACTTCGACCCGAAGTATAATATGAACCCCGGCGGCACCATCGGTCTTGACCTTCTGCCCGAGGAGAAGAAGTCCGACAGACAGTATACAGATTATAAAGAGCAGTCAAAATTCGATTGATAATTCATCAATGTTTATACAAACCGGCTGAGTATGTCTCAGCCGGTTTTTATTCATTTTTATCCAGAACGGACAAAGCCGAAAAAATAGACAATGATTTTTAAATATTTTGTGCGTTTTGTAAAAATGATAGGAATATGTATATAAATGCATTGCATTTCGGACTGATTTGTTGTTAAATATTACTGTTATATATGTTGGATTATTGCAATTTTTTTCAAGAGGAAAATCTATGGAATGGTATATAACCGCACTTACGGCAATCGGCGGATTTGCCTTCGGAACTCTGGCTGCATATATCAATTATCGATTAAGCCGCAGCAGAATCGGAAGTGAAAGCCTGCTTGCCGTTATGGCTACAAATTTTGCAAGGCTGCTTGTGGATGTCGTTGCGCTGACCGCGGCATTTCTCGTAAGCCGCAAATTTGATTTGCCGCTTTTTGCAACACTTATTTCCGTGGCTGTCGGCCTTTCGGTCTGCGGAATACTATTTCTCAAGAGGCTAACTAACGAAATCAAAGCAAATGACGCTTATGATAAGGACGGAGGTGAATGAGCTTGTCAGAATTTTTCAAGAACTACTTGGCACCTACAAAGACAGTATATTCAATGTGGATTATTATGGCGGTAATCGTTCTGTTTGCCATAATATGCACGCGTAAGCGCAGCGCCGTACCAGGCTTCCTGCAGAACATTGCAGAAATGGCCGTTTCGGGAATTTACAGCTTTTATGAGGGCGTTCTCGGCCCGCAGAAAACAAGAAAGTATTTCCCGATAATAGCAACCTTCTTCATTTTCATCATTGTCTGCAACTACTGCGGCCTGCTTCCCGGCTCGGGCGAGCTGTTTACCGTACCTACCTCAATTCTCGCGGTAACGGCAGCGCTTGCCGTAATATCCTTTGTACTTATTCAGTCGCAGGGTATCAAGCACCACGGCATCGGAAAGTATCTGCTTACCTTCTTCAAGCCGGTTGCACTGCTTGCACCTATCATGATACTCGAGCAGTTTATCCGCCCCGTATCTATGGCACTGCGACTTTACGGTAACATCTCGGGTGAGGAGCTTGCAGCGGAAACGCTGTTCGGACTGTTCCCCATAGGTCTGCCTATCGTAATGCATGTGTTGAGCCTGCTGTTCTGCTTCATTCAGGCAATGGTATTCTCAATGCTGATGGCAGTATTCCTTGACGAGGCAACCTCAGACGAAGAAGAATAAAAAAATTACACATACACTTTTAGGAGGAAACAACAAATGAGTATCGCACAAGGTCTTATCGCAATTGCCGCAGCGCTGGCAATCGGCCTTTCCACCATCGGCACCGGTATCGGTCAGGGTCTTGCAGCAAGTAAGGCACTTGAGGGTATGGCACGCCAGCCCGAAATGAAGGGCCAGCTCCAGTCCGTAATGATTCTTGCAATGGGCTTCATGGAAGCACTTGCAATTTACGGTCTTGTTATCGCATTCATGGTTCTGGCAAAGATGTAATCATTATCCGAGTATTAACCGAAAGGAGGAAAACTGATTGGTTTTGGATATAGTCGGACTGCTTATCAGTGTGCCCGAATTTATATGGACAATCATTAATTTCTTCCTTCTTATGTTCCTGCTTAAGATATTCCTTTACGACCCCATCCTCAAGGTGATGGACGAGCGTAAGGCCAAAATCGAAGCTGATTTCGAGGCGGGTCGCACCGCTGAGAAGGCACTGGCGGAAAACAGTGAAAGCCTCAAGACCGAGCTTGCAAAGAGCGGTGCGGAAGCCCGCGAGATGATAAGCGAGGCAAGAGGTGTTGCCGAAAAAGCAAAGGGCGAGGTCGTGAGCGCAGCTCACGCAGAGGCTGCAGGTATCCACAAGGATGTCCGTCAGCGCGTCGCCGATGAGGAAGTTGAGGCAAGAAAGACAGTTGAGGACAGTATGCCCGAGCTGGTTGCCCTGCTTTCACAGCAGCTTCTCCACAGCAACGAAGCATCGGAGGATGCTGAGCTTATCAGCAGCTGCATTAACACCGCTAAGGAATAAATTCAAAATACAGGACTCCGGGAAGGGAGGGATAGCAAAGTGCTTGAATTTTTACACAGCGTTCCTGATATCATCTGGAAAATCGTAAACTTTATCATTCTGTTCGGTGCGCTTGGCTATCTGTGCCGGAATCTGCTGAAACAAATGTTTAAGGGACGCCGAGATGGAATCGGTGAAGAACTTAAGGCTGCAGAGGAGGCCAGAGAAAAGGCCAAAACTCTGGATAATGATATGGAAAAGGCCCGCCTCGAGAATGAAGAGCGCAAGGCCGAAATCTTAAAGGGCGCGGAAGAGCAAATCGAGATAAACAAGCAGGCAGCCGAGGCTGCAGGCAAGAGCGAAGCGGAAAGCCTTATAAGCAACGCATCCAGAAGTGAGGGCGAGCTTCGCGACGAAATGCACAGCCGCGTAAGCGCCGACGCAATGCGTCAGGTAGCGGCAATCACCGGTGAGGTGCTCCGCAAGGGAGGCTTTGAGTCCTCCAAGCAGGCACTCAACGACAGATTTATTGAACAAATTAAAGAATTGGTATCGGCTATGCCGAGTGATATTTTGAATATGAACGAACTTAAGAAACTTGACATTTCAATAAAGAGCGCAGAGCCTCTTTCTGACGAGGAAATGAAGAAGCTGACACAGATTATCTGTGAAACCTTCATCTCCTGCCACAATGAGGTTGACTCCGACCTTATCGGCGGCGTTCGTATGAAGGTCGGCGATACCGTATATGACGGAACTCTTGCTCATCAGCTTGACAAGCTCAGCCAGAATGTAGAGAGCAACACCCGTCAGTCAGACAAGGAAATGCAGTCCATTGCCGAGGGTATCAAGCAGCAGCTTGCCAAGGTCAAGGACGATATCGATGTATTCCAGACCGGCGAGGTCGTCACCCTCGGTGACGGTATCTGCCGTGTTTCCGGCCTTGCCGATGTTATGGCAGGCGAGATGCTCGAGTTCCCGAACGGCCTCAAGGGCATGGTTCAGGACCTTGAGAAAGAGAATGTCGGCGTTGTTCTCCTCGGTGAGTACAGCCACATTCAGGAGGGTGACCCCGTACGCCGTACCGGCCGTATCATCGAGGTTCCCGTAGGCGAATGCATGATAGGCCGCGTTGTTGACGCAATGGGCAAGCCCATTGACGGCAAGGGCCCCATCAAGGCAGAAAGCTTCAGACCCGTTGAGAGCCCTGCTCCCAGCGTTATCGACAGAAAGTCCGTATCCGTACCTATGCAGACCGGTCTCAAGGCTATCGATGCACTGGTACCCATCGGCCGCGGTCAGCGTGAGCTTATCATCGGTGACCGTCAGACGGGTAAGACCGCAATCGCCCTCGACGCAATCATCAATCAGAAGGGCAAGGATGTTATCTGCATTTATGTTGCAATCGGTCAGAAGGAATCCACCATTGCAAATGTTGTTGAGAAGCTCCGCAAGGAAGG
>JAZULF010000267.1:0-6326 GCA_045643645.1 Oscillospiraceae bacterium | reverse complement strand
GGCAGCGGGCATAGAGGGTGTAGGCGCACACATAAAGATGAAAAAGAACATTCCCGTCGGAGCGGGTATGGCAGGCGGCTCATCGGATGCCGCAGCCGTGCTGCGCGCGCTCAACAGACTCACGCAGGCAAATCTAAGCTGTGAGGAGCTTGAGCGCATTGCCGCTGAAATCGGCTCGGATGTTGCATTCTGCGTTGCAGGCGGCACAAGACTCGCCTCAGGCAGAGGTGAAATTCTCACCGAGCTTCCGCCGCTGCCCGATTGCAGCGTCGTAATCTGCAAGCCCGAGTTTTCAACCTCAACCCCCGAGCTTTTCCGCAAGCTCGACTCGGTAAGGCTGCGTTGTCACCCCGACACCGCGGGAATATGCGAGGCACTCGGTCAAAGCAGCCTGCGCTCGATTGCGCGGCGTATGTACAATGTCTTTGAGGATGTTCCCGACCGCAAGCTGACAACGATTGCCGGGATTAAAAGCAGCCTGCTTGACAGCGGCGCGCTCGGCGCAATTATGACGGGCACGGGCTCTGCCGTTTTCGGAATCTTCGACGATGCCGCAGCCGCAGAAAATGCCGCAGCGACACTCAGCAAAGAGTTCAAGCACTGCTTTGTCGCAAAAAATCAGCCTCGTCTTGAGGTATAAAAAACGAAAAATCCGCCGATACTGTGTTCAGTACATAGTAAAGGCGGTTTTTTTATGAATAAATCACGACTCAAAATCTGGGAGCTTGCACTTCTGCTCGCGCTATGCTTTTCTCTGTGCCTCGGCACATGGGCGCAGGCAAAGCAGACTTCATTAAGCGGCGGTCTTGTGCGGCTGCATGTCATTGCCGTTTCCGATGACGATAACGAGCAGCGCATAAAGCTAAATGTGCGCGACGAGGTGCTTAGCTACATTTCCCCCATTCTCGACGGTGCCGAATCCGCAGACGCTGCGCAGGCAATTATCTCCTCTGAGCTTGACGGCATAAAGGCAGCTGCCGAAAAGGCGGCGGAGGGCCGCAGCGTGCAGGTCTGCCTTGACGAGGAATACTACCCCACCCGAAATTACGAGCGTTTTTCGCTGCCTGCAGGCAGGTATCAGTCGCTCAGGGTAATTCTCGGCGAGGGTCAGGGTCACAACTGGTGGTGCGTGGTTTTCCCCCCGCTGTGCATCTCAGCCGCCGAGCAGGACAAGGCACTGCAATCCATGAGCGAGGATATGCGCGGCATTGTTTCCGAGGCTGACGGCTATCAGCTTAAATTCCGCATAATCGAGCTTTGGGGCGAGCTTGAGCAGCTTCTCGACAAATAAAACAACGGCCGTTGGGTTTTGCCCAACGGTCGTTTATCTGTCACTCGGTCCGGGATTGTAATCTCCGAAAATCATATCATCAATATCAGTGCCCATATTTTCACCTCAGATAATTTCAGCATACTTTCATTATATGCGCCATCGGTGAAAATATTCCGCTTTTTCAGTCAAGCACTATGCTTACAATCTCGGGGCGGTTGAATATTCGCGGCACGGAAATGGAATTGCCCAGGCCGCGCGATACAATCATCGTATATGAATCGTTTTCGTAAAGTCCCGCCTCGTAGTCGGGAAACAGAGTTCTGTCGGTGCTTAAAAGTCCGCCCACACCGGGGATTCTTATTATTCCGCCGTGTGCGTGACCGCAGAGAACAAGGTCAACGGGAAGTGTCGGATACTCCGTCATCCAATAGTTGCGGTGTCCGAGAAGCACGATGTAATCCCCGGGATACTCAGCCCTTATTTTTCCGACAAGCTCGTCGGGGCTTTCAAGGTCCGCCCAACTGTTCGGGTCCTCAACGCCTGCGAGGATTATTCTCTCGCCGCCGCGCTCGAGCTCAACATATTCGTTCCTTAAATATTTTACTCCGCAGCCTGCGAGAATGTCACTCAGCTCCTGAATTTTTCCCGAGCCGAAATCGTGATTGCCGCTTATGAAATAGACATCGCAGATTGATACAAGCTCGCGCACAAGCTCCTCAACCGCGGGCAAATCCTCTTCCGTCGTTATGAAATCGCCCGTCAGCGCGATAATATCGGGATTTTGCCCGCGCACCGAGTCGATAAGCTCTGCGCCGAAGTCTGCGCCGTGCAGGTCCGAAAGCTGCACTATTTTGAAGCCTCGGAAGCTCTGCGGCAGGTCGGCATCGCTAACTGAATATTCCGTCAGTGAGAGATTTTCACTGCTGTCACGCACGAGATAGAATGCGGCAAGGCACAGTAATGCAATTATGATAAGGGCTTTTCTGCCCCTGCGTTTTTCCCGTCTTTTCAAAATATGCCTCCACAGATTAGCTTTGCCCATTGTACCACAGGCGTGTTACGAGTTCAAGCACGGTCAAATTTTGGTGTTGAAAGAACATTGCAATTGAGTTATAATAGTAAAATCAAGTTTATCATAGAAAAAGTGTAAAGGAAGATTTATCTATGAGCTCATCAACCGTAAGAAAAAACCGTCAGACCGCCCGTATGGAAGGCACTGACAAGAAGACCTTAGCCGCACAGAAGGAAGCTGCCAAGCAGAAGAAGGAAAAAATCAAATGGTCCATCGTTGCCGGCATCATTGTTGTTTTCTTCGCATTTGTCGCTTACCTCAACACCGGCGCATTCTACAGAAACCTCAATGCAGTGACCGTTGAATACGCAGCAAGCGAAGACCTCGGCATTAAGGCAGGCAGCAGAAGCTTCTCCGCTGCAGAGTGCAACTATGTTTACAACACTCAGTTTATGAACATCTACAACAGCATGGGCGACTATGCATCTATGCTGATTGATACCTCCTCTCCCCTCGATGAGCAGCCCTGCGCAATGTCCGAGGAAGAGGGCTACACCTGGGATGACTACTTCACCGACCAGACCAAGGACTTCCTCACCGAGCTTGCAATCCTTGAGGCATACGCAAACGCAAACGATATCGTTCTCGATAAGGACGATATGCAGGTCGTTGACGACAACCTCGCACAGTTTGACAGTGCAACCGATTACGGCTACGCAAGCGCAGACAAGTTCATTGCCGGCAACTACGGCAAGGGCTGCAACACCAAGGTAGTCCGCAATATGGTCGAGCTTCAGCAGCTTGCAACCAAGGCTCAGCAGTCTATTGCAGACTCCTTCGAGTTCACCGCCTCCGAGCTTAGCGAGAAGTACGCAAGCGTCAAAAACGATTACGATAAGTTCGCATACAGCTTCTACATGGTAGCAGCAGAGGCTGAGACCGCCGAGGACGGCACTCAGTCCGCTCCCACCGACGAGGCACTCAACGCAGCAGCCGCAACCGCACAGTCCATCAAGGACAAGATGGCAAGCGATAAGCTCTCCCTCAAGGACGCTGCAGCAGCAGTTGTTGCCGATGCAGAGGCCACCGAAAACACCGATGTGTCCGGCGGCAGCATCGAAGCTGAAATCAAGGATTGGCTCGTCAGCGCTGACCGCGCTGAGGGCGACTGCACCGTAATCAAGGGTGCTTCCGGCGCATATGTCGTTGTATTCACCTCCCGCGATGACGGCAAACACACCACCGAGGAAAGCGGTGATATGAACTACTGCGATTATGTTGCAGATAATCTTCTCCGCAACGAGGCACTTCAGGATTGGCACACTGCAAACATCGCACCCGTTGAAGAGGCTTCCTCCGTCGATACCGCATTCGGTATGAGATATGTAGGCAGATAATCAAACGATAAGTCAAAGGCCGTTCCGTCGGAACGGCCTTTTTATAAAGCTATGAACGAAAGAACGATAAGAGCACAGATGCTGCTCGGCGAAGCAGCAATGGAAAAACTGAAAAACAGCCATGTTGCCGTTTTCGGCATCGGCGGCGTGGGCTCATGGTGCGCCGAGGCGCTTGCAAGAAGCGGCATAGGCAAAATCACGCTCGTTGACCGCGATACCGTAGGACGCAGCAACATCAACCGTCAGCTGTGCGCGCTTGAGTCAACTGTCGATATGGGCAAGGCTGAGGTTATGCGCAGCCGCCTGCTCGACATTAATCCCGAGCTTTGCGTCAACGCAATATGCGGTCATTACGATGCGGAGCATCGAGAGGATTTCTTTGCCGACTATGACTTCATTGTCGATGCAATTGACCTCGTTGCCTGTAAGATTGACCTTATCCGCACGGCAACCGAGCGCGGCATACCCATCGTGTCCTCATTAGGCACGGGCAACAAGTGCGATGCGCAGAAGCTCACCCTTTGCGATATTAAAAAAACCAGCGGTTGTCCGCTGGCAAGGGTTGTGCGCAAGGAGCTGCGCAATATAGGCATCGAGCATCTCGATGTTGTGTTCTCGCCCGAGGAGGCTATGCCCGCAGAGCAGTTTGAAGCCCCTCCCCCCGGCAGACGCAGCGTACCCGGCTCACTCGTATGGGTGCCTGCAAGCGCAGGTATGCTGCTTTGTCAGCATGTTGTGATGAATCTCATCAAAGCTCAATCACCTGAGGCTTGACATTGGGGTCGTGATTTGCGATTACCGCAACGCAGTCGGGGTCCTCGCTCTCCTTTTTAATCCAGTCAAGAGATTTTTGGATTGCCTTCTGATTAAAGCCGAAGCCCGGCAGAATGCCATCACGCCAGGAGTGCTCTGTGTATGCCGCATCTGAGGTCAGAATTACAAACTTTTTGCCGTTTCTGACCTTGACCGCGCACATACCGTCATCGTGTCCGGGCAGGCACACAAGCTCAATGCTTCCGTCATCAAACAGGTCGCGCGACCACCACAGCGGTCCCTGACCCGTGCCCTTGTACCAGAAAAGCTCGTAATTAAGTCCAAACCACGGCTTCCACGGCTGGCGCAGCCTGTAAATCAATCTGCTTACCCACCAATATACCTCCTGCGGCATAATAAGATGCTGCGCATTCTTAAGCGAATACACGCCGCTTACATGGTCGGGGTCAAGATGAGTCAGCAGCACGGTGTGAAGGTCCTCGGGCTTTATTCCCATTGCCGCTAACTGCTCAACCACCGCCTTGCCCTTCTCCACTTTGGGACGGTAAAATGAAACGAGGTAACCGGGCAGGCACTCCTTTGCGGCCTTTGCATCATATTCGCCATTGGGGCTTATTTCGCGATTCCAACCGGTGTCAACAAGCACCAAGCCCTTGGGATGCTCTATGAGATAAGCGGAAACGGGAAGCTCAACGCGTTTGTCCGCCTTTGTAAAAACACTTCCCAATGAATTCCCGAGTGTCAGCCCGTTGCCGTAAGGTATATTCTCGGAAACACTTATGCTGCCGCAGTGCAGGATGTGGATTTTAATTTTTTGCTTTTTTTCGTCCATTGCGTAACTCCCCCTGAGTTTTTATTGACCACTTGGTAAGATTCTACCACAGTTGCTTCCGTTTGTATAGTTAAAAAATCCGTAAATAAAAAAACAGCGACGATGCGGTGCGCCCGCCCGTCGCTGTCTTTCAATTCAGACTATTACTTGAAAAGGCCGAAAATCATATCGAGCCAGTAGAACTCGTCAGCGGAGTCTACCTCGAATGCGGAAACGATAGTCTTGATAAGGTCATAAATTGCGTACATTGTTCTCTTTCCTTTCTATTCATTAGCTGAAAGACCGGTATTGTGCATCAGAACAGCCAAATTCACGGCTTGTCCATTACCGTTCTACATATAAAGACGGGAAAAATCGGTAGATATTGCACATACTGTTGCACAAAATTGCGAATTAAAAGGCTTGCAGTGAATCCGTTTATGGGGTATAATTCAAGCATTCCGTATTTCCGGGTATAGCGCAGTTGGTAGCGCGGGTGGTTTGGGACCATCAGGTCGGGGGTTCAAGTCCCTCTACTCGGACCAAATAAGTTGCCTGATTTGTCTACCGGATAAATCAGGCAATTTTCATGCTTTTAAGGCAAAAATAGCCTGAAATAACGGAAAATCAGCGAAAGCCGGCTTCGGATTGGTCGATCAGACCGCTCCGAGGCTGGTTTTTTACATTTTCGAGGTAAAATCCCCGCGTATCATTTTACTCAAATTAACTGAGCAAAGTACTTGGAAAAAAGTAGCGGGGGAAGAATTTGAACCTGACTAGATCAGCTTTATACCTTTCGTCATAAGAATAAGGCCTAGGGCAACAATGAACACTGTGCTTGCTTTCAGTATGTACTTATTATATTTCTTGGGGATAAATACACCAAACAGACCGAACAGGAGCATGAACACACAGGTGCCCAGTCCGAAGGCAAACATACTCTCTGCACCAACTATGGCAGAGCCGGAGGATGCGGCAAAGATCCACATGGCCGATAGTGCTCCGCAGGGCATGAGACCTGTCAGGAGTCCGATGACAAGCGGACGGCTGCCCTTGAAG
>JAZULF010000266.1:0-5141 GCA_045643645.1 Oscillospiraceae bacterium | reverse complement strand
AGATACCAGCCCATTACGAAGGGTGCGCCGATGAGCATTGCAAGCGTGATTATGCAAGCAATTCTGCCGAACACATGAGTGCGGTTATTGTACTTTTCAAACAGAGCATTCTTTTCGTTTTCAGTCATTTTCCGCACCTCCTTACTTGACAAGACCGTTAATTATAACGGCTGCGGCCATTGCGATTATCATACTGCCTGCAATTGAGAAGCTCTCAACCCAGGCTGCCTTTTTCTTTTCGGCAAGCCAGATGAACACCGCCATAACTGCGCCTGCAACGAGTACGACTATCAGAGGCAGCCATGAACCCGTAAGGCTCATTACGCCGCCGTCTCCGCCTGAAACGAAGCCGCCGATGTAGCTGCCGATATAGGCACTTACAAGACCAATAAACATTGCGGTCATTGCAGTATCGCCAAATCCGGGTGCGCCTGAATCCTTGCTCTTGGGAGTCTTGAGGCGCTTGAGATAGCGCTTGCTGAAGAACACCGAGAACACCATGCCCCACATGATGCAGAAGCTCATGACGAGTGCGATGGTTGTGAATGCCTGCGCGGTCATTTCCGATGCGGAAAGTCCGCTCAGACCGATTGCCTCCGCTGCGCCGACTGCTACCTGAGTTTCATAGTGCAGCGCGCCGATTACGGAAAGACGAAGCCACGGCAGCGGTGTGCCGAGGCTGCCCGACAGCGCGATAACACCGAGCAGGATGCCCACGCTGGGCAGCACTGCAAAGGTTGCGCTGGCGGTGATTGTTCTTTTCATCTTTGTCTTGTCCATTCCGATGGCAAGACCTGCCTTATATGCGCGAATCATAAAAAACACGCAGGCTGCGGCAACAAACAAAATGATTACGCCGCAAATCAGATACATTACGGGACTGTTAAGCTGGGATAGGATAGACATTGATATCCCCCTCTCATTTTATGTGTCAATATTTTAGCATACCATGCTCGCTCTGTCCACAAATTTTACTTCAATATTTTTAAGTTTTCCAGTATAACCACATTACCCTTGTGTTGACGGAATCCTTGATTATGCCTTCATCCGCAAGGTATTCGGCAGCCGCTTTGATTTTTTCCTTCAACTCATCTGACACCTCGCCGGTCTCGTAGTAGCGGTCACAGATATATGCCGTCATTTCGTCAACCGTGCGCTCATCGCACCAGCAGTAATCGGCGTATTCAAGCTGCGGTTCAAAGCCTGCTTCGTATACGCAGCGTACAAGCTTTTCGCAGTCTTCCCTTATGCCTGAGTGCAGACTTTTCGGGGCAATTCCCATTTTGGCAAAAAGCGCATCTCTCTCGGGCTGCTCCCACTCGCAAAATTGGGTGACAAAGCACCATCCGTCGGTAATTGCGCTGAATTTTCGCACCGTTGCGGCATCGCACACCGCAGGGCAGAAGGTTGAAATCGCGAGTGAATATTTGCCGCAGTCGGTGAGCTTTTCAGGCTCAATCTCGGCAAAATCGCAGCGTATTGTGCGCCACGGAGTATCGAACTGCGACATATTTTTCACAGCAAATCCAAGCATTTCAGCCGAAATATCCGTAAGCGTTACATCGCAGCCGCGCAGCGCAAAATACTGCCCGTATTTTCCCACACCGCAGCCGATGTCGATAACCTTTTCACCCGCCCGGAGCATATTTTTCTCCTCGAGAAATGTCAGAAGTTTTCTGTTGTAATCATTCTGACCACCGGCAAACACCTGCTGAAAATGCGCCGCTGCCTTGTCCCATTTTTCGGACTTGTCCACAAAAAACCACCTCGCTATGCAGAAAATCCCCCTCTGAAAAAGAGGGGGATAAATTTTCTTTTTACTCTATTTCGAGCTTCATCGGTACCCAGAAGGTAAATCCGTAAACCATAGTGTTGAGGAAGCAGCGGAAATCGTCGTACCATACTGCCTTGCCTGCTTTTCTCGCAACGATGAGGTACTCGGCAAGATGGGTTGCCAGAAGTGCAACGGGCATAATGGGGGTCTTCTTCCAGATTGCGTGTGCAACGGTAGCTGCGTCGAAAATGAGGCAGGACTTGCGTGCGGTGCTCCAGTAATTCATTTGATATCTCCTTAATATTTCAATTTTTTAATTTCCTTTAGTATTACCTCGTCTGCGGGACAGAATTCAAGTCCGTCAATCTCCGCAGGCGTAATCCACCTGATATCGTTGTGCTCAAGCAGCTGCGGCACACCCTCTGCGATGGATGCGTTAAACAGCGTAAGATGCACCGTAAGGTCGGGGTACTCATGCACAACATCCATGAACACATCTTGTACCGCAACGGTTATACCGAGCTCCTCGCGGCACTCTCGCACGAGCGCCTGCTGCTTGGTTTCGCCCTTTTCGACCTTGCCGCCGACAAATTCCCACAGCAGACCGCGCGCCTTATGCGCGGGGCGCTGACAGGCCATAAACCTGCCCTTATCCCAAATCAGTGCTGCAACTACCTCTGTCATCGGTGTACCCTCTTAAATGAGCTTTATCGGCACAGCCGTGCCGCTGTTTAAGCATACCACACATAGCGCCGCAAGTCCATAAGCAAAAACGCTCAGTTGTAAAGCTCAAAGTTTGCCTTGAGGGTGTTTATGAACTTCATGACAAGCTTGCCGTCATCAAGCTCGCAGCGGTAAATATCCTTGCCGTGCTGCAGCTCGAGATATTTGCCCGGCTTGAACGGCAGTGTGGGAATTTTCAGCGACGGAATTGCGAGGTCTATCGTCTTGCCGTTGACTACGCCCTCGAGCTTGAATTTGTCGCGGAACAGCTTAAGCGTGCCGAGTCCCACCCACTTGAACTTATGCTTTTCGTAGTCGAGCATATACACTCTTGTACGCGCGGACATTGAAAAATCGGGGTTTTCACGCAGCTTTTCCCTATGCTTTTCGAAGATGTGCCTGCTCCAGTCGGAAACATAGCGCAGCTCACGGCCTATGCCCTTGTGATTGTGCAGGAATGCGTATTTGTCGCTTTTTTCTTCAAAGCCGCAGCTTGTGCAATAGATTGTATTTCTGTCCCTGACCTTCATCGTAAACTCAGCCGAGCAGTGCGGACACATATAAAGCACATTCTCAAGTCCGCCGATATTGTCATTGTCCGAATACTCCTCAAGCAGAGCTTCCTGCTCTCTGTAGGCGTCGAAAAGCAGCGCCTCATCGGTCTTTTCCTTGACCTCGGCAATGCTCATTTCCTTGAGCTGTTCACGGGTAAACAGCTTGTATATGTCCATATAAGTCCTGCCGGGGCGCATACCCTTTGTCCACTTGGGCATCGTGAAATAGGTGCCGCTTGCGCGCGCAACATACACATCGGCGTCAAGCCACTTCAAAAACTTGTAGGTTGCCTGCGGAATGGGCGTTGATATGCCGTCCTCGCACATAAGTCCCGCAGGGTAGATAACGAGCGATTCATCGTTGTCGATAACCGCCTTTATCTTCTTCATATCGCTGACCGAGGTCTGAAACTGCTGCTTGGGGATAACGCCGAGGTTTTTCAGAATGTTCGTAATCGGCAGCGAATTATAAAACGAATTGCTTATGACAAAGGACAACGGCTTTTTCGTCGCGCCGCTGAGGTTTGCAAAGTCGTAAGCCGCCTGATGGTTTGCGATTACGACATAGGGTCCCTCAGCATCCTTAATCTCGTTGCGTATAAATTTTCTTCTGAACACAACAGACGCGAAGGCATACGAAACTGCCTGCGCCGCGCGGTAGATTATCATATTGGGTCTGGTGTACTGTGTATTTTCCATAGCTCCTCAACCTTTCGTCAGACTACTGCGATTTTACCACACGAAAGCAAATACTTCAAATATTTTATATTTCCATTTGCTGCCGATAGAAAAAAAGCACGCAGCCGCGGAAAAACCGCAGCTGCGTGAATGATATTATCAGCCGATACCGCCGAGAATGGCGCCTGCTACGAGCGCGATAAGTGCGCATGCGCAGTAAACATACTTGCTCAGGGGGTAGAACCACTTGCCGATGGGCTTGCGTGAGCCCTCGTTTACGCTCTCAAGCACAAAGTCCTTGCCTGCAACCCAGAAGAACATAATTGCGGCGAGCAGTGCGCCGAGGGGGCAGATGTAGATGGATACAACATCCATCCAGCCGGACACGATTGCCTGAATGCACAGTGCCACACCGCAGCCGAGAACATGGATAACAGCGGTTGCGGGAACGCGGTTGAGCTTGAACTTCTCCTGCAGGAATGCAACGGGTGCCTCGTAGAGATTGATGATGGAGCTGACACCTGCGAAGGTTACGCACAGGAAGAAGATAATGCCGACAATGCGGCCGCCTGCCATGCCGTTTATGACATTGACAAGGTAAATGAACATAAGTCCGGGACCGCCGGAGCTGAGCTCAGCGCCGCCGGTTGCCATTGCGGGAATGATTACGAATGCAGCAAGCAGAGCAGCGAGGGTGTCGAACAGTGCGACATTGCGTGCAGAGCTGGGGATGCACTCGTTCTTGCTCAGGTAAGAGCCGTAGATAACGCTGCCGTTGCCTGCAACGGACAGTGAGAAGAATGCCTGACCGAAGGCGAAAATCCAAAGCTGAGGATTGAGCAGGCCCTGAGGATTGAGGGTGAAGATATACTTGTAGCCGTCAGATGAGCCGGGGATTGTGAAGATATAAATGCCAAGTGCGACAAAGAGGAAGAACAGCACGGGCATCATGACCTTGTTTGCCTTTTCGATGCCGCCTGCGATGCCGAAGGACATGATTATGAAGCTGACAACGATTGCAACTGCAATCCACACATTTGCGCCCCATGCGCTTGCGGTTGCGCCGAAGGTGCCGCCGATGACATCCATATTCTGACCCATGCCGTAAAGCTCACCGCTGAACGCCATAAATGCGTACTTGAATATCCAGCCCATAACGCAGGTGTAGCCGATAGCAAGCGCAAGTGAGCCGAGCACGGGAATCAGGCCTATGCCCTCACCTATGCCGCGCTTACCGAAGCGGCGCTCGGTGCACATGCCGAAGGAGCCCATAGGACCTGCAGCGCCCGCTCTGCCGAGAGCAAACTCGCCGATAATGCCCGTTGAGCCTATGAGTAATACAAAAATGAAATACGGGATGAGGAAGGTCAGTCCGCCCCATGTGGACACGAGCCAGGGGAAGCGCCAGATAT
>JAZULF010000265.1:0-1641 GCA_045643645.1 Oscillospiraceae bacterium | reverse complement strand
GCCTACGCATTTGAGCAGCACGCCACCGACAGTCAGGTGGAGCACTCAATGAACACCCCCATGGGTGCGGGCATCATGCGCGTAATTCCCGTTGAGAGTGCAATTCCCGCAGGCACCGAGCAGATTGACAACGAAAAGGTCAGCATGTACATAGAGAAGAACGAGGGTCATCTGTGCGCTCTGCCCTGCCAGTGCCGCCGCGTGCGCAAGCTCATGGGCGAGGGTGCAGGCGATATGGACGAAAACTTCTGTCTGTTTATGGGCCACCCCGCAGATATGTTCATCCGTCTCGGCAGAGGCAAGTCCCTCACAAAGCAGGAGGCATACGACCTCATCAAGCATGTTGAGGACATCGGCTGCGTGCATCAGATTACCACTCTCGAAAACGGCCAGACCTTTGCAATATGCAACTGCCAGCCCGAAAGCTGCCTTGCACTCGGCGTAACCCAGTACTTCAACCCTCCCAAGACCTCTCAGAGCAACTATGTCGCTGAGATTGACAAGGAAAAGTGCGTAGCCTGCGGTCAGTGTACCGACAAGTGCGCAAACAACGCAATCAAGATGGGACAGAAGCTCTGCACCAAGCAGCCCGTTGTTTACGAGCAGGCTGAGCTTCCCGATGACCTCGAGTGGGGTCCCGAAAAGTGGAACACTGAGCACCGCTCCAACCGCAAGTATGTCTTTGAAAGCGGCACCGCACCCTGCAAGACCGCAGGTCCCGCACACATCGCAGTTCAGGGTTATATCAAGCTCGCAGCTCAGGGCAAGTACACCGAGGCACTTGAGCTTATCAAGAAGGAAAATCCCTTCCCCGCAATCTGCGGACGCATCTGCAACCGCCGCTGCGAGGACGAATGCACCCGCGGCAGCATAGACAAGGCTGTTGCAATTGACGAGATTAAGAAGTTCATTGCAGACAAGGAGCTTGACAAGGCAAGCCGCTTTGTTCCCAAGAAGCTGCACGACTTCAGCGATAAGAAGATTGCCGTCATCGGCGCAGGTCCTGCGGGTATGGCATGTGCATACTATCTCGCAACCGACAACTACAAAGTAACCGTATTCGACAAGAACGCACTGCCCGGCGGTATGCTCCGCTACGGCATCCCCGCATTCAGACTTGAGAAGGACATTCTCGTTGCCGAAATCGAGGTTCTCAAGGAGCTTGGCGTTGAGTTCAAGTGCGGTGTTGAAATCGGCAAGGACATCACCATCCAGCAGCTGCGCGAGGAGGGCTTTGAGGCATTCTACCTCGGCATCGGTGCTCAGAAGGCAGCTCCCCTCGGCATAAAGGGCGAAAACCTCAAGGGCGTTTTCGGCGGCATCGACTTCCTGCGTGACATCAACGCAGGTGAGAAGGTTGAGCTCGGCAAGAAGGTTGTTGTTGTCGGCGGCGGCAATGTTGCAATGGATGTTGCACGCGCTGCAGTACGCCTCGGCGCTGATGTAACCGTTGCTTACCGCAGAAAAGAAAGCAATATGCCTGCTGACCCCGCAGAAGTTGCAGAAGCGAAGGCAGAGGGCATCAAGTTCATGTTCGAGTATAAGCCCGTTGAAATCAAGGGCGTCAAGCGGAAGGTAACCGAGCTTGTCTGCGAGGCAGGCAGCATCAAGTGCGATGCAGTCATCGCGGCAATAGGTCAG
>JAZULF010000264.1:0-4727 GCA_045643645.1 Oscillospiraceae bacterium | reverse complement strand
CGTGTTTTTTTGCTTTGTCGGAAAGGAGGGATACAGTGCCGCGTTTATCAAAAAAAGCAAAGCTTGAATGGAGCTTGTATATAGATCCGGCTACAGGGCGGCGCAGATACAACGAATTATGCAGACGGTGCAGGTGCGACTGCATTCACACTGTCAACTTATGCGCACGCGACAAGTAGTATGAAGCACGCCAATGCGAATCGTATGGACCAATTCATCAAATCTGTTTCTTCATAATAAGGGTAAAAATAAGGGTAAATCCAAAAAGTAAACCCTGTAACCATTGAAGTTACAGGATTTATTATGGTGCGCGAGGCGGGACTTGAACCCGCACGCCCGGAGTGAGCACTAGAACCTGAATCTAGCGAGTCTGCCAATTCCACCACTCGCGCATATGCAGAATGCTTGATTATAATAGCACCGAAGATGCGCTATGTCAAGAAATTTCTGTTTTACTATATAAATTTTTTATTCTTGCCATTTCCCTCTGTTATTTATTAGAAATCAATGTTATAATATTTACAATCTACTTTACGGAGGTTTGTTATGAACAGAAAACAGCTCAAAAAGCAGGCTAAGGGACTTATCAAGACCGCTACACCCAAGCCCGTGCTTGTTACCCTGGTTTATGTTGTAATTCTCATTGCAATTGCAATTTTATCCTACAAGCTCGTAGGTCAGCCCTTTGGCGAATTCTTTGACAGACAGTTCGGCGATATTTTCTCTGTTGATTTTGATATTGATTACAACGACAGCATTGAAAGATACTTCGAGAGTATGGACCCCGATAAGTTCATGGACGACTGGGCAGCTTCCATGCCCTCAGGTGCAGCAAGACTGCTTAACCTTGCTCTTGAGCTTATGACTCTCGTCATCGGTGCAGGCTTCATCATTTTTGCACTGCGCACGATAGAAGGCTCGGGTGCGAGCATATGGAATCTGTTTGACGGCTTCGGTATGTTCTTCCGCATCATCTGGCTGTACATACTTGAAGGCATATTCGTCTTCCTTTGGTCACTTCTGTTTATTATCCCCGGTTTCATAGCGCTCTATCGCTACCGCATGGCAATCTACCTGCTGCTTGAGCACCCCGAGCTGAGCGCTCTGGAATGCATCAACGAAAGCAAGAAGCTTATGAAGGGTCATAAGTGGGAGCTGTTTGTGCTTGACCTCAGCTTCCTCGGTTGGGTAGTCCTCATCGCCGTTGTCAACGGTATCGGCTTCGATTTCGGAATTGCTCTGTTCACCGTTGTCGGTCTCGGCTATCTCGTATACCTCTACTTCCTGCCGTTCAGAGTTCTCACCTGCGCTCTGTACTACAAGCAGCTTACCGCCGTTCCCGATATAAATCCCGAGAACACCTGGTCTCCCGAGCTCTGAGCATAATATGAAGCTCACATTTTTGGGTGCAACACACGAGGTTACCGGAAGCTGCACTCTTATCGAGGTCGGTGACAAAAAAGGCATCGTCGACTGCGGCACCGAGCAGGGCAAGGACATCTTTGTAAATCAGGAGCTGCCCGTTGACCCCTCTGCGCTTGATTTTGTCCTCGTCACCCATGCTCACATCGACCATTCGGGCAATCTGCCCCTACTTTATAAAAACGGTTTCCGCGGCAGCATTTACGCTACCGCGGCTACCTGCTCCCTTTTGGACATTATGCTGCGCGACTGCGCTCACATTCATGTGTCCGATGCGGAGTGGAAAACGAAAAAGGCTGAGCGCCGGGGCGAGCCTCCCGTTGAGCCGCTTTATGACCTTGACGATGTTGACGGTCTGCTCAAATGCCTGCGCCCCTGCAGCTACGGCGAAATGCTCGAGCTTAACGAGGCTGTGTCAATCCGCTTCACCGATGTCGGACATCTGCTCGGCTCGGCGGCAATTGAGGTATGGCTCAGCGAAAACGGCGTTGAAAAGAAAATCGTCTTTTCCGGCGATATCGGCAATCTCAATCAGCCCATTCTCTGCGACCCGAAGCACATTGCCGAGGCTGACTATCTCGTAATCGAGTCGACCTACGGCAACCGCAATCACGAGGGCGAGCGCCCCGATTATATTGCAAGCCTTGCGCAGTTTATTCAGTGCACGCTTGACCGCGGCGGCAATGTGATTATCCCCTCATTCGCAGTAGGCAGAACGCAGGAAATGCTGTACTTTATCCGCGCGATAAAGCAGCAGGGTCTTGTTCACGGTCACGATAACTTCCCCGTTTATGTCGACAGTCCGCTCGCTATTGAGGCAACAAATGTGTTTCTTCAGTGCGACACAAGCTTCGTTGACGAGGAGATGGCCGGGCTTATCCGCTCCGGTGTAAATCCCATCTGCTTCCCCGGTCTTAACCTTGCGGTAAGTCAGGAGGAGTCGAAGGCAATCAATCAGGACAAAACGCCGAAGGTAATAATCTCCGCCTCGGGTATGTGCGATGCAGGCCGCGTGCGCCATCATCTGAAGCACAATCTGTGGCGTCCCGAATCGCTTGTGCTGTTCGTCGGTTATCAGTCAGCGGGCACGCTCGGCAGAATACTGCATGACGGTGCTAAAAATGTTAAGCTTCTGGGCGAGGACATCAATGTCAGAGCCGAGATAAGTCTGCTTCCCGGTATCAGCGGTCACGCTGACAAGGACGGACTCATAGAATGGATTAAGGGCTTCGAGAAGAAACCCGAGCTTGTATTCGTCAATCACGGTGACCACGAAAGCTGCGAAAGCTTCACCGCATACCTTAACAATGAGCTTGGTTTTAACGCCTTTGCGCCGTACAGCGGTACAAGCTTTGACCTTGCAAGCGGCAGGTTCATTAACATCACCGAGGGCATACGCGTATCAAAGCAGGCTGCTCCCTCACCCGCTTCCGACTCTCTGTTTACCGAGCTTGTTGCTGCCGCCGAATCACTGCTATCCGCCGCTAAAAAGTGCCGCGGCAGAGCAAACAATGAGCTTCGCGGCTACATTGAGCAGATTAAAAATCTCATCGCAAATATTTCTAAATAAGCAATTTAATTCATTGGAGTGTTAGTTTTAATATGGTTTCCTCAATGCCCGAATTAGCAACGGGCCTCACAAACATCCTTATCATCGCATCTGCCTTCGGCTGCATGCTGTGGCTGCGCAAGTTCAATAATGTTCAGCTTTGGCAGGCACTTTTCATTGTAGTTACCTTCTGCGGCTTCATGGGCTTTATGACCCACTGCTTCATTTTCTCTGATAAGCCCGAGCTTACAATGTGGATAATTCTCGATATTCTGCTCGGCGCATCGGTTATGCTGCTTTCGCTTGCATCAATCAATCAGTGTGTAGGCCACGGCACATGGCAGGCAACGCTTGCAACCTCGCTTCTCGGTATGGTTACCGTGTTCTTCATGGTAAAGTCCGTTGTAACAGACGGCTCATTTAACTACCCCGTCTGCATCATCACCGCTTTCCTCGCCGTTGCGTCACTTGCGGTCGATTGCGCAATTCAGGTGCATCGCATAAAAGGTCTTGCAAAGTTCGGACTTGTTGTTCCCGGCATTGCAATAATGCTTGCCGCAGGTATTCCGTGCATATGGTTTGAGTATTCCATCAGCATTGGTCCGATTATCATTAATCAGTCCGCTGTACTGCATATCGCAATCGCAGTTGCCTTCCCCTTCCTCTGCAAGGGTGTAAGCTCCCTGCTTCTGCAAAATCAGCTTGCATAATCATACAACAAAAAAGCTCCGTAGCTTTGCTACGGAGCTTTTTTACTGTCAATTATCAGTCAGCGCAGTGGTCACAGTCATGAGTCTGAGCAAACTTCTCGTGGTCGTACTCGATGCCGTTCTTGTCGTAATAGTTCTTTACTGCTGCCTTTACAGCTTCCTCAGCGAGAACGGAGCAGTGAATCTTGTGGGTGGGCAGACCGTCGAGTGCCTCAACAACTGCCTTGTTGGAAAGCTCAAGTGCCTCTTCCAGCTTCTTGCCCATGATAAGCTCGGTTGCCATGGAGCTGGTTGCAATTGCGCTGCCGCAGCCGAAGGTGTTGAACTTGCAGTCAGCAATGATGCCATCCTCAACCTTGAGGTACATCTTCATAATATCGCCGCACTTTGCGTTACCGACTTCGCCGATACCTACATTCTGTGCATCCTCAATCTTACCTACATTGCGGGGATTCTGGAAATGGTCCATTACTTTATCGCTATACAGTGCCATGATTATTCCTCCTGAATATGTTAGAAAAGTTTATTAAATGAGGTGAGGCTTCTTGCCTGTTTCGAGGTCTTCCCATACGGGAGACATGCTGCGCAGGTAGGAAACTACTTCGGGAACTACCTTGATGATGTGGTCAATCTCGTCCATATTGTTGTACTCGCCGATGGACAGTCTGAGGGAGCCGTGAGCAACCTCGTGGGGCAGACCGAGGGACAGCAGAACATGGCTGGGGTCGAGAGAGCCGGAGGTGCAGGCTGAGCCGGAGGATGCGCATACGCCCTTTGCGTCGAGCAGGAGCAGGAGGCTTTCGCCCTCGATGCCCTCGAAGCACATATTTACGGTGCCGGGAACATGGTGCTCGAGAGAGCCGTTAATCTTGGAGTGAGGAATCTTGCTCAGCTCTGCAAACAGCTTGTCGCGCATGGGGATAATCTTTGCGTTGTTCTCCTCCATGTTGTCAACGGACTCCTTGAGAGCTGCCGCCATTGCGACGATGACGGGGATATACTCTGTGTCGTGGCGTTTGAACAGTTCCTGTGCGCCGCCCTCGATT
>JAZULF010000263.1:0-8779 GCA_045643645.1 Oscillospiraceae bacterium | reverse complement strand
CTTTCGTTGCCCTCGTGGTCCTTTGCTGTGAAGCTGACCTCGTACTCGCCTGCCTTGTTTGCATCAACATTGGACTTGTCGACGGTGAATTCAACCTCGGGATCTGCGTTATCCTCTGCAAAGACCTCCTTGAAGCTTGCGAGGTCCTCGCCTACATAGAAGTAATAATCGCGAACGCCGTAGATGACGGGTGCGGTGGTGTCGGGGGTGATAACTGCGGTTGCCTTGACCTTAGCGGTATTGCCTGCGCGGTCGGTGAGAACAATCTCAACCTCCTGCTCGCCCTCCTTGCTCCAATCAGGCTCTTCGGCAAAGCTCGCCTTGACAGTGCTCATATCTACAATGTTTTCAACGAACTTGATAGGCTCGCAGTAGTAGCCCGTGCTGCAGGGGCAGCTTATTCCGTCTGCGGTGGGTGCGGTGGTATCCTTAACTGTTACGCCGACGGTGACGGTTTCCTCGCCCTTTTCAAGCTCAACCAAGTGAGCGCCGAGAACATTCAGCATAAAAGGCTCGGTCTTGAGCTTGTAGCCTGCGTATTCGGTGCCGAGCTGCTTTAACAGCTCTGCCTCTGAAAGCATATCGGTAGATGCCTCAAACTCTGCAAGTGCGTCACAGACATAAAGCCCGGTCTTGACCTCGGCGGTGTTCTCGCCCTTGTCGGTTGCCTTTATCATGCAGTCAAAGCTGCCCTTTTCTGCGGTGGAGGGCTCTTCTGCGAAGTCATAAACGACATCGGTTGCATCCTCGCAGCCGAGAACGAAGTCGGCTACATTAAGCTCTGCATCGGGCTTTACCGCAACGGGTACAACATCGGGAACAGGCTCGGTGGTGTCAACAATTCTGAGGATTGAGCTGTAGGTCTTGCCGTCAAACTTTGCCTCAATCTTGTTATCGCCGAGCTTAGTCCAATCGATTTTGCTCATATCGGTTACAAGCTCTGCATTCTCGCGCTCAACAACCATAAAGTCGCTGAGAGTAGGATGCGGAGTGCCTGCCTCGTACTCCACAACAGCCTTAAGACCGAGAACATCGACGGTGGTCTTTACTGTTCTTTCGTTGCCGTGGGAGTCCTTGAGCACTACCTCGCAGTCGTAGCTGCCTGCGGTGCCGTATGTCGGCTCGGTTTTCCACTCAACGGTATATTCGGAGGCGTCGCTGATTTTTGTCAGTGCCTCTGCGGGCTTGAGACTCTTGTCGTCAATGGTGATGCTGGGGTTAGCTGCCTCTGCCTCGGGTGCCTTTGTGTCGCGCACAATCAGCAGCACCTTGCGGTTTCCGTCATCGGTCTTGACGGTGAGCAGATATGTGCCCTCGTTCTTGAGGCTTACATCAGGCTCCTTTGCATAGCTTGCGCTGACCTTGCCCTTCATAAATGCGCTTGCATCGGGTGCGCCCTCGCCGAGCTCAGCCTTGAGGTACATATTCATACCTCTGTAAACGCTCAGTACGACTATTGCCGCAATCACAACAAGTGCGAGCAATATCGAAAGCGCTATCACAAGGCCTTTCTTCATTTTCTTCTTTTCTCTTACTTCAGTTCTTGCCATATCGGACTACCTCCGTATGCACAAAATGTGCCGAATGTTATATCTTGACAAATATACATTATAACACGCTATATCTTGTAGAACAATGATTATTTTGTTAACAAAAGTTGTATTGAAATAGCCTCAAAGGCGTGATATACTTTGCCTTGCATCAGGAGGATGAGAAATGAAAAGAATTGTTGCTCTTTTTCTTGCATTTATTATGATTTTTACGCTGTGCGCGTGCGGCGCCGAGGAGCCTGCTCCCACCGAGCCCGAACCCACCGAAACACAGCCTGCATACACCCCCACAAGCTACAAAAGCCTCGGCAAGCGTATCTCTGTGCGTGAGATGCCCGAGAAGGTTGTCGTTGCAGGGCCTAACTGCGCTGAAATCTTCTGCGCACTCGGTCTTGAGGACCTCGTTATCGGCAAGTGCATGACAAACCACACCCTCGGTATTTCCGAGCAGTACAAGGAAGCGTATGACAGCATTCCCACTCTGTGCGAGGGCTACCCCACGCTCGACGAGCTTGTCGAAAGCGGCTGCGATTTTCTCTACGCAAGTGAGTGGATGTTCAGTGACACCCTCACCGTAGATGCCCTTGAGGAAAAGGGCATACTCGTATTCGTAAACGATGCTGCAAGCTACGACGATTTGTGGGCACAGCTTCGCGATTTGAGCAAGGTATTCTGCCTTGACGGCAAGGGCGATGAGCTGATAACTGCCGAAACCGAGCGTATTGACGCCGTTGCCGAAACACTGAAGGACACCACCGAGCCTAAAAAGGTACTCATTGTCGACAGCTTCGTCGGTGACAAAATTTTCACCGCAGGCGGCGACAACATTGAAAACGAATACCTCAGGTCCGCAGGCTGCGTCAATGTATTTGAGGACCTCGACAAGTCATGGGATGCGGTTACCGTTGATGATATCATCGCGGCAAATCCCGACTTCATCATTATCCACAACTACAAGGATTCAAGCTACAGCGGCAAGGTTGATGCCCTGAAGGATAATCCCGCGCTTCAGTATCTCGACTGCATAAGAAACGAACGCTTCATCAAGCTCTCCCTTGAAAACCTTATGCCCGGTATGAGAAGCGCATCAACCGTTGAAGCCATTGCACACACCATTTACTATGATTTGTTCGCGGCAGCAGATGCAGCCGCAGCTGAGTGATTTATGTTTAATAAAGCTTATGTCGAAATTACGAATATCTGCAATCTGAGCTGTTCGTTCTGCCACGGCACAAAAAGAACTCCGCGCTGTATGTCAGCCGCGGAGTTTAATTGTATTGTCGAGCGGCTGCGTGGGCACACTGAGTATGTGTACTTTCATCTTCTCGGTGAGCCTCTAACCCACCCCGAGCTGCCCGAGTTGCTGCACATTGCCGCAAGCAATGGTATGAACTGCTGCATCACGACAAACGGCACTCTCCTTGCCGAGAAAGCCGACACGCTCATAAATGCCGAGCGGCTTTACAAGCTGAGTGTTTCGCTGCACAGCTTTGTGGCAAACTGCGCTACCGGCACTCTCACCGAGTATCTCGGGGATGTGTGGGCGGTATGCTCACGCCTTGCGCAGCGCGGCACAATCTGCGCTCTGCGCCTGTGGAATGACGGCGGTGAGGACAGGCTCAACGGCATAATCTTAGACTTCCTGCGCGGAAAATGCGGCGCTGAGTGGTCTAAGACGCGTATGGGCGGCTTTAAGCTTGCGGAGAATATTTATCTTGAAAACGCGTCTAAATTTGATTGGCCCGATTCTGATGCGCCCGTGCAGCAGGTGCAGTTCTGCCACGGTCTGCGCGACCAGATTGGCATTCTGTGCGACGGCACGGTTGTGCCCTGCTGCCTTGATGCAGAGGGCAGCATCGCACTCGGAAACATATTCGAGCAAAGCCTTGACGATATTCTGCAAAGCAAAAGAGCGAAAGCCTTGTATGACGGCTTTTCAAACCGTACGCCCTCCGAGGAGCTTTGCAGGCGCTGCGGCTATGCCTCGCGCTTTAATCTGAAATGACGGTGAATTATGGAGAAAAAATCCTTTGACCTCAGCTCGCTGACGCTTCACATTCTCGCAATGCTGTTTATGCTCTTAGACCATATGTGGGCAACGGGCATTGTCAGCTACGATTGGTGTACCTGCATCGGCAGACTCGCCTTCCCGATTTTTTCCTTTATGATTGTCGAGGGCTATTACCACACGAGCAATTTCAAAAGGTACCTGCTTCGTCTGCTCGTGCTTGCGGTCATATCGGAGCTTCCGTTTAACCTTATGGTCAGCGGCGAGCTTATTTTTCCGTTCCATCAGAATGTAATATGGACCTTCCTGCTCGGTCTGCTCACCATTCGGCTCATAGACAGAATATTTGAGCTTGAAAGCCTGCCGCTGCGCTTGCTTGCCTCAACCGCAGCCGTGCTGCTCAGCTTCCTTATCGGTATGGTGAGTATGGCGGATTTCTACGGCTTCGGCGTATTGACCGTGCTGCTGTTTTATCTTTTCCGCGGTGACAAATGGTGGTGCCGCTTAGGTCAGCTTGCCGGTCTTTGCTGGATTAATCTTGAGCTGCTCGGCGGTCTTGTCTATCCCTTCACACTGTTCGGTCATTCCTTTGAATTTGCGCAGCAGGGCTTTGCCGTTTTCGCGCTGATTTTTATATGGCTTTACAAGGGCAGGCAGGGCGCGCACAACAAGGCAATCCAATACGCATTCTATCTGTTCTATCCCGTGCATATGCTCATCCTCTCGCTCATTGCATTGAGCTGAGCGTTTATGATTTTCGTTGAGTGAGGTTTCAATATGGCTTCAAGCAAAGAATACTTGGATTTTATATTAGAACAGCTGTCAGAATTAACTGACATTACATACAGAGCAATGATGGGCGAGTACATTCTTTATTATCGCGGCAAAATTGTCGGCGGTATATATGATGACAGATTTCTTGTAAAACCCGTGAAGGCTGCGATTGACTTGCTCCCGAACGCAGAATATGAGCTGCCGTATGAGGGCGCAAAGGAAATGCTGCTGGTTGACGATGTTGACAGCAAAGAGCGCTTAGCAGAATTGTTCAACTCAATGTATGAAGAACTGCCCACACCGAAGGTAAAGAAGAAGTAAGTTCCGCTTTTGAGAACATTATATAAGAAAACCCGATGCTCAAAGCATCGGGTTTTTCTTAATACTGCAGTATGGGGGCTGAGCCGTCATCCTCGCTCTTGGTTATGGATTTGATGACCGCCTCGTAGCTGTAATTATCGTTGACCTGCACGGTGAATTTGTCGCCTACACGCTTGCCGAGTACGGACTTGCCGAAGGGTGATTCGCGGCTGATAAGGCCCTTGAGGGGGTCTGTGCGAATGGTTGTAACAACCTGAATAATCTGCGTTTCATCGTCCTCGGGGATATAAATCTCGACCTTGTCGTACAAGCCGACCTCATCGTCCTCGGACTCGGTATCGATTATATGTGCCGACTTAATCATATTCTCAAGGTAGCGGATGCGGCTGCCGTTGCGGTTTTTCGCGCGCTTAGCCTCTTTATACTCAAAGTTCTCGCTCAGGTCGCCGAAGGCGCGGGTACGCTTGACCTCTTCAATAAGCTCGGGCATAAGCTCGAGTCTGCGGTAATCAAGCTCCGCCTGCATCTTTTCAATGTCCTGCTTTGTCAAATCATCGTTCATTGCCTGACCTTCTTTCCGCAGTGTATTATACCCCACTGTATAGTATAATTCAAGCGGCATCGGGAGGCGGCGGGAGCCGCTCTTTGTTCGGTTATAGGTTGTACTATTCTTTACTGCACTATTCCGACCGTATACTGCCTGCTAAAGTCAAGTCTGTCCATCAACCTATTGGAGCTGTATAAAAGTGAACAAGGCTCCCCTTGAGGGGAGCTGTCAGCGGAGCTGACTGAAGGGTGGCAGTGAAGGGTTAGTGGTCGGGTTATGGTAGTGCAGATTAGTAGAAGCGTAGCAACGGACAAACAGTGCCTCTCGGCACGCGACGGGGCTTTATGACAGCTTAGCTGTCACAAGCCGCTTTTTTATTTTAGTCCTTCGGCTCGCCGATTTATCGGCAACCGCCGAAGATGACATCGGACCCCGTCGCATAGAAAAAGCACCGCTCTAATGAGCGGTGCTTAACTTCTTTAATCAGACCAGTTCGATAACTGCCATCTCGGCTGCATCGCCGCGACGGGGTCCGATACGAGTGATGCGGGTGTAGCCGCCGTTGCGGTCGGCATAGTTAACTGCGATCACATCGAAGGTCTTCTTGGCAACGTCTTCACGAGTGATGAAAGCGAGTGCCTGGCGGTATGCTGCCAGATCCTTCTTCTTGCCAAGGCTTATCATTTTCTCAGCGAGGGGAGCGATCTCCTTTGCGCGGGTAACGGTGGTCTCCATACGACCCTTGTCGAGCAGGTCAGTAACCTGCTGACGAAGCATTGCCATACGCTGATCGGTCGGCTTGCCGAGGTTTCTTGTTCCGGGCATTTTCGGTTTTCCTCCTTGTTAGAGTAGAGAGTAGAAATTACTGATTGTCCTCGTCCGCGAGAGACAGTCCCATCTGTGCGAGCTTGTGCTCGACTTCCTCGAGGGACTTGCGGCCAAGGTTGCGGACCTTAATCATCTCGTCCTGAGTCTTGGAGATGAGGTCTTCAACAGTATTGATGTTTGCACGCTTGAGGCAGTTGAAGCTTCTTACGGACAGATCAAGTTCTTCGATGGTCATCTCAAGGACCTTGTTCTGAGGATCAACAACCTTGTCAACTACAGTGGGATTGTTGCCGACTGTGTCGGAAAGGTCAGTGAACAGAGTGAAGTGGTCGCAGAGAATCTTTGCGCCGAGAGAAACTGCATCACGAGCGGTGATGGTCTTGTCCGTCCACACCTCGATGGTCAGCTTGTCAAAGTCTGTCTGATTACCTACGCGGGTATTCTCAACAGAGTAGTTGACCTTGATGACGGGGGTGTAAATAGAATCAACAGGGATAGTCCCGATTGCAGTCTGAGGATTCTTGTTCTTGTCAGCAGATACATAGCCTCTGCCGTGGTCGAAGGTGAGCTCCATGGAGAGTGCACCGTCGGGGCCGAGGGTTGCAATAGGCTGCTCAGGATTTAGAATCTCAACCTCTGCGTCTGTCTTGATGTCGCCGGCGGTGACAACGCCTTCGCCGACAGCTTCAATGTAAACGGTTTTTGCGCCTTCACTGTGGAGACGGGCGATGATGCTCTTAACATTAAGAACAATCTCGGTTACATCTTCCTTCACACCGGGAATGGTGGAGAACTCATGCTGAACACCGCTGATTTTGATGCTGGTGACAGCAGTTCCGGGAAGGGATGACAGCAAAACCCTGCGCAGAGAGTTACCAAGTGTCGTACCGTAGCCGCGCTCCAGAGGCTCGATTATATACTTGCCATAGGAGCTGTCTGTCGGAGTTTCAATACACTCGATACGCGGCTTTTCTATTTCGATCATATTAAATATAACCCTCCTTATTAAGTTCGGCGCGATGTGCGCGCCCTGCGTTTTTTCAGCTTACCAATTTGAGGGTGTCTGTATTACTTGGAGTACAACTCGACGATGAGGTGTTCCTCGATGGGAAGGTCGATATCGTCACGAGCAGGGACACCGATGACCTTTGCGATCTGGTTGTTTGCATCGTACTCAAGCCACTTGGGTGCGGGACGAGAGCTGTTTGCCTCAATGTTTGCCTTGACCTTTTCAAGACCGCGGCTGCTCTCTTTAAGGGTAATAACCATGCCGGGCTTTACCTGGTAGCTGGGGATGTTGACCTTGCGGCCGTTTACGGTGAAGTGACCGTGGCTTACCATCTGGCGAGCCTCTGCACGGCTCATTGCGAAGCCGAGACGGTACACAACATTGTCCAGGCGGCACTCGAGAATGCTGAGCAGGTTCTCGCCGGTCTTGCCCTGGCGACGCTCTGCCATCTCGTAGTAGCTGCGGAACTGGCTTTCAAGAACGCCGTAGTATCTCTTTGCCTTCTGCTTCTCACGGAGCTGCTGGCCGTACTCGGAGCTCTTGCTGCGACCCTGACCGTGCTGTCCGGGAGGGTAGGATCTGTTCTCTAATGCGCATTTGGTGTAGCAGCGGTCGCCCTTAAGGAAGAGCTTCTGACCTTCTCTGCGGCACATGCGGCAAACTGCTTCAGTATATCTTGCCATTTGTGTTTCCCTCCTTCAATTAGACACGACGACGCTTCGGAGGACGGCAGCCATTGTGAGGAATGGGGGTGACATCCTTGATCATCGTAACTTCCAGACCTGCGGTCTGAAGTGCGCGGATGGCTGCTTCACGACCTGAACCGGGTCCCTTAACGAATACTTCGACGGTCTTCAGACCATGCTCCATAGCTGCCTTTGCGGCAGTCTCTGCTGCGGTCTGTGCTGCGAAGGGGGTGGACTTTCTGCTGCCACGGAAACCCATACCGCCTGCAGATGCCCAAGAAAGAGCATTGCCCTGAGTGTCGGTGATGGTTACCATGGTGTTATTGAAGGAAGAGCTGATATGAACCTGGCCCTTTTCAATGTTCTTACGCTCTCTGCGGCGTGTTCTGACTTTTTTCTTTGCATTTGCTGCCATAATTCATACCCCTCCTTACTTCTTCTTATTTGCGATGGTGCGTTTCGGGCCCTTGCGGGTACGAGCATTGGTCTTGCTGCGCTGACCGCGAACGGGCAGACCGCGGCGATGACGCAGACCACGGTAGCAGCCGATCTCGGTGAGGCGCTTGATGTCAAGTGCTACGGAGCGGCGCAGGTCGCCTTCAACGATGAAGTTGTGGTCAATGCATTCACGGAGCTTGGATTCTTCCTCTTCGGTGAGGTCCTTAACGCGAGTGTCGGGGTTTATACCGGTCATTTCCAGTATTTTGGTTGCGCTGGTTCTGCCGATACCATAGACATAGGTGAGGCCTATCTCTATTCTCTTATCCTTGGGCAGGTCAACGCCGGCTATACGTGCCATACTATTAGATCATCCTTTCGAATTTATTTCCGCATTTTTACGGAGCTTGAGGCTTGTTCCCGCCGGAGGGAGCCTTAAGGTCCATGCGGGAGTTTTTTTATTTAGACGGGTTATTAGCCCTGTCTCTGCTTGTGCTTGGGGTTTTCGCAAATTACCATGACTTTGCCCTTGCGCTTGATGATTTTGCACTTCTCGCACATAGGCTTCACGGAAGGTCTTACTTTCATTTGTTTTACCTCCTACTTGCTTCTCCAGGT
>JAZULF010000262.1:0-2524 GCA_045643645.1 Oscillospiraceae bacterium | reverse complement strand
TCATCTTGTGACTCCATGTGTCAATATCGTTTGCGGTTACCTCAACGGCAACAACATTCTTGACGCACAGTGACGCGTTTGCGCTGTCCTTAGCGTCCTGCGGAACGATGAGCTTCACCGGACCGCCGTCATTTTTCGCTGTGCCGACAAAGCCCTTGTCACCCTCGGAGGCAACAAAGGGCGTGCCGTCCATAAGCTCGTTTTCAAGCGGTGCGGTGCCGTAGGCGAGCATCGCGCATACCTCGGGCTTATCGGGTGCGAGGAAGTTTGAATATGCCTTCTTAAGCTGCGACAGCGAGAAGGTCTGCTTTGTGCCGTCTGCTGCGTAGACGATTACATCGCCTGCGTTGTTCTTGATGCCTATTTCGGTGAACAGGTCGTAGATTGCAAGGCCGCGGTAGCGTGCCTCGAAGGACTTGCCCGATTTGTTGAGCATACTGAAGTCAACGGTCTTGGTCTTTGTCTGCTTGCTTTCAAGCTCCTTGACGGTGTAGGTCTTTTCGGCATCAAGTCCGTCGCCGTAGAAGCGCACGGTCTTGTCCGCAAGGCTGTCATAGGGCGCTTTTATGTGCGCGTAGGAGTCGGGGATAAGGTCTACGGTGATTGATGTTACATTTGAAATGGACTTTGCGTCGCACTTGTCGGCGCTGCTGCTGGGGATTATAACCTCGAGCGGACCGCCGCAGTTGTTAACCTTGTAGCTGTCGGGGTCGGTGGAAAGATAGGGCTTAAGAGCAATGGAGTCAACATAGCCCTTTGAGTCTGCGCCCTCGACCATGGGTGAGCCGTTCTTTGCAAAGGCAATGACGGAGTTTAGTCCGCTGCGCTTAAGCTCGGTGTTGTAGCCCTCGCGGAAAAGCTCCTCGAGCGTTACGGTGAGCTTGTCCTTGCCGTTTGAGAAGGTGATTTTGCCGTTTGTGCCGGGCAGACCCATAACATCCATAAGGAAGTACTGCAGGTCGATGCCCTCGTATATATCGGTGGAATATTTATCTCCTGCGCCGAACTGGTAGGAGTCCTTAAGCCTTGCGGCCTTCTTTACATCGCCCTCAACGCCCTCGGCGTAGACGATGTCCTCAATATCTCCGACCGTTACCTTTTTATCTATGAGCTTCTTGCCGTCCTCGCTGTTTACAACAAAGCTGAGCTTGGAGTCGGCAAGGTCATTCTGCGCCTCGTTGTCGGTGTACTTGTGGGTGTTGTACAGAGTGTTCTCGCCGACGATAATCTCGCTGAGATACTGCACCTGATTTGAGCCGTTCGCGTGGTTGGACTGGGTCTTGCCGAATACAACGCGCATCGGTCCGCCCGAATTCATAAGTCCCGAGAGGTAGTTATCATCGGTCTTGCTTACTGTGTAGGGATAGTTGTTTACGCCGTATGAAAGCAGTACGGGATAGCCCGTCTTGACAAGGTCGGCGTTTGTGGGAACATAGCTGCCGTCATTGAGGTCGGCGGCGTTCTTGTTGTAAAAGCCGAAGGCATCGGGGTAGGACAGCGTGTCAACGGAGAAGGTCTCGTTTGCGGTAACGCCGTCTGCCGCGATGAAGCTCACGAGAGTTGTTCTCGCAGCCTTTGTGCCCATTGCTTCCGCATCGGGCATACCGAGGTACATAAGCAGCTTGTAAAGGTCAAGTCCCTCGTACTGATTGACATACCAATAGGCGTTGTTCGCAAGGCTGTAGGTATCGCCGTAGCCGATGCCGCCGTCCTTTACATTGCCGCTTTTATCGTAGACAACGAGGTCCTCAAGCTGCTTTACGGTCATGGGAATTTCGCAGCCGAGTGCTGAGCCGCGGAAGGTTACGATGTAGTCGGTGTATCTTGATGCGCCGAAGCTGTCCTCGCTGCAGGCGGTGTGCTTGAAGCCGGGTTCGGTTTCCTCGCAGACATAGACATACGCAACATTCGAGAAGGTTCTGTACTTGTTGTCGCCGTATTCCTTGCGGTCATAAACGAGCTTTATGCAGCCGTCGTCATTGTGCAGCTTCTTTACATAGCCGAGTGAATGCTCACCCTTGCTTGCCGCGTCAAATACGAAGGGTGCAACAACGCTTTCGTCAACCTTGCCCGTGCCGTAGGCAAGCAGAATGGGGCGTCCGTCCTCGTGCGCGCGTTTTACCTCGCTGAGAGTGAACTCGGATACCTCCTCGCGGTTGCTGTTTTTCAGAACAACCTTGTAAGCGGAGTCTGTGAGGATAATGCCGTTGTCGCCCTCGACCATCTCGTTGAGCAGGTAGTAAAGGTCAAGACCTTCGTACACGCGCTTGCCGTGCGAGTCCTTGTACACGCCGCGGGAAAGACCGTCATTGCGGTTTTCAAGCTCGCGTACGGAAAGGGGAATGCTCGTTACAACGCCGGGACCCTCAACGGTGAGGGTAGCGCCGGTTATAGCGTCAACATTGTACGGCAGGGTTTCATCATCGGTAACGCCGCCGTTGTTTATGTGCTTGTAGGGACTGTTCTCAAAGTCCACATTCGAAAAATCGTAATTCTGAGTGCCGCAGCCTGTGAGCAGGGATGC
>JAZULF010000261.1:0-6748 GCA_045643645.1 Oscillospiraceae bacterium | reverse complement strand
CATACTTGCTCCGTCTGCGGTGACAGCTACATAGACAGTTATACTGATGCACTCGGTCACAATTTCAGTGAATGGACAGTAACCACCGAACCGACTTGCACCGACAAGGGAGAAGAAACTCGCTACTGCTCACGCTGCGATGCATTTGAAACAAGAGAAATCGCGGCAAACGGCCATAGCTATGAAGCAGTTGTAACCGCACCGACCTGCACCGAAAAGGGATATACAACCCATACTTGCTCCGTCTGCGGTGACAGCTACATAGACAGTTACACCGATGCCCTCGGTCACGACTTTGCCGAATGGATTGTCGTCAAGGCAGCAACCTGCACCGAGAAGGGCTACGAGGCGCGCTATTGCTCACGCTGTGATGCAGTCGAAAACCGCGAGGTTGCGGCAACGGGACATCACTATGTGGCAACAGTAACCGCACCTACCTGCACCGAGCAGGGCTACACAACCCACACCTGCCCCGACTGCGGTGACAGCTACAAGGACAGTTATGTCGCGGCCCTCGGCCACACCACAGAGCTTAGAAACGACAAGCTCCCGACCTGCACCGAAGCAGGCTACACGGGCGATTATATCTGCTCACGCTGCGGCGAGGTCATCATAAGCGGCGAGGTAATTCCCGCACTCGGTCACAGCTACACCGAGGAAGTAATCGAACCTACCTGCACTGCTCAGGGATATACAACTCATACCTGCACTGTCTGCGGCTACAGCTATGATGACAGCTATGTTGAAGCACTCGGCCACGATTACGGCGAGTGGATTGTCGTGAAGCCTCAGACCTGCACTGAAAAGGGTATGGAAGCACGCTACTGCTCACGCTGCGACGCAATCGATACCCGCAGCATTGCGGCACTCGGTCATAACTACATTGCGGTAGTAACCGCACCTACCTGCACCACTCAGGGCTACACAACCCACACCTGTGCAAACTGCGGTGATGTTTATATTGACAGCTATGTTGCGGCCCTCGGCCACAACTGCGTAACAACGGTAGTTGCACCTACCTGCACCGCTCAGGGCTATACTACCCACCGCTGCGAAACCTGCGGTGATGTGTTTATTGACAGCTATGTCGAGGCACTCGGCCATAGCTACGGCGAGTGGACAACGAGCAAGGCACCTACCTGCACCGAAAAGGGCGAGCAGACACGCTGCTGCGCTGCCTGCGGCAAGATTCAGAGCCGCGGTCTCAAGGCACTCGGCCACAACTACACGGAAACGGTTGTTGCACCTACCTGCACAGAGTACGGCTATACACTGCACTCCTGCGTATGCGGTGACGCGTACAAGGACAATTACACCGACCCCCTCGGACACTGCTTCAGCGAATGGACAATGAGCAAGGCGGCAACCTGCACCGAAAGAGGCGAGGATATCCGCTGCTGCGAGCGGTGTCAGACAACTCAGGCACGCGGCATTGCCCCGACGGGACATCACTATTCCGAAACGGTAATCGCACCGACCTGCACGGAGTACGGCTACACCACACACTCCTGCGCCTGCGGCGAAAGCTATAACGACAGCTACATCGCACCCCTCGGTCATACCTGGGATTCGGGCAAAACAAGAACCGACCCCGCAAGACCGACCGCGGTAATAAGGACCTACACCTGCACCTGCTGCGGCACGGCAAGAATGGAGATACTTGATAAGCTCAACCACGAGCATGAGTATTCCGAAACGGTAATCGCGCCGACCTGCACCGAGCAGGGCTACACAATGCACACCTGCTCAATCTGCAGTGACTTCTACAACGATAACTATGTAGACGCCCTCGGACACAGCTATGCCGCTGCGGTTGTTGAGCCTGCGATTGACGCAATGGGCTATACAAACCATGTCTGCACCCGCTGCAATGACAGCTATAAGGATACCTACACGGTTGCGGCACCCGAGGTCGCGATAGGCACTGTGGCCGCAAGCGGCAAGGTATATCTCTGCTGGGAGGCAGTTGACGGTGCGGTCAGATATGATGTATACCTGTCCGGCACCAAGGAAGGCACATACACAGTGCTTGCCAGCGTTGAGGACACGAGCTTTACCGCAAGCTATACCACCCCCGGCTACACCTATTATTACAAGGTCAAGGCCGTGATGGCAGACGGAACAAGCAGCGAATTCAGCGTTGCAAAATCCATGACCTGCGATTGCGCACAGCCTGTTGTAAGCATAAGCACCGTGGCTTCAAACGGTAAGATTAAGCTCACCTGGAGCAAGGTTGAGGGTGCGACAAATTATGAAATCTGGCGTGCCACAAGCAAGGACGGCACCTACACCAAGATGTACACCACCACAAGCACAAGCTACACCAACACCTCGGCAACAGCAGGCTACACCTACTACTACAAGGTCAAGGCACTGTGCGACAAGAGCATCTACGGTGACTCAGCCTTCAGCGAGGTCAAGTCCATGACCTGCGATTGCGCAGCACCCGTTGCAACAATCAGCATTACCGCCTCAAGCGGCAAGCCGACACTCAAATGGTCTGCGGTTGACGGCGCAACGAAGTACGAAATCTGGCGCGCAACGAGCAAGGACGGCACCTACACCAAGATGTACACCACCTCTTATACGAGTTACACCAACACCTCGGCAGTAGCGGGTACAACCTACTACTACAAGGTCAAGGCACTGTGCGGCAAGTCAAGCTACGGTGATTCCGCCTTCAGCGAAATCAAGTCCATCACCTGTGATTGCGCTCAGCCGGTTGTAAAAACCACAACCACGAACGGACATCCCAAGCTCAGCTGGAGTGCTGTTGACGGCGCGGCAAAGTACGAGGTTTACCGCTCAACAAGCTCAAGCAGCGGCTATGTAAGAGTGAAAACCACGACAAGCACAAGCTACACAGATAACAGCGCAGCCTCGGGCAAGACCTATTACTACTATGTCATCGCGATTAACGATACAACAAGCTACGGCAACTCGGCAAAGAGCACGGTTGTCAGCGTAAAGGCAAAATAAATTAAAATAAACAAACCCCATAGGCATTAAGCCTATGGGGTTTAATATTTATATTGCTTGTTGATTACTTCTTGAGCTTAATCTTGTTAGCAACGACAGTACCTACGGTGCCGGGCAGCTTGCCGACAATGTTGGTAAGAGTCTTGAAGTAAGGAGTGCCGCAGATATCGGTTACGCGCTCGAGCTTGATTGCATCAAACTTGCACTTGGTGGTGCAGATGCCGCAGCCTACGCACATATACTCGTCGAGAACAACTGCGCCGCAGCCGAGACAGCGCTCAGCTTCCTTCTTAATCTGCTCCTCGGTGAGAGTGCCGCGCAGGTCCTGGAAGGTTTCCTTTGCCTTTGCAGCGTCAACCTCTGCAACCTTCTGTCTGGGTGCGGAGTCAAAGGACTCGGATGCGAATGCAACATTTTCCTTGTTCAGTTCCTTGTAGTCGCGGTTGTCGCGGCCGAAGGTGAGGGTCTGACCCTCGTGTACATAGCGGTGGATGGAAACTGCTGCTTCCTTGCCTGCTGCGATTGCGTCGATTGCAAACTTAGGACCGGTAACGGCGTCGCCGCCTGCGAAGATATCGGAAACAGAGGTCTGATAGGTTGCTGCGTCTGCAAGGACATTGCCCTTTTCGCCGGTAGCAACGGAGATGCCGCCCATATCAATCTTCTGACCGATGGAGGAGATGACGGAGGTAACTGCGATTTCGCCCTTGTCGCACTTGAGTGCGCATACCTTGCCGTCCTTGCCGATAATTGCCTCGGGCTTGTGCTCGAATACGAATTTGACGCCCTCAGCCTTTGCCTCTGCGACCTCTTCGGGGTCAGCGGGCATATCGCTTTCCTTGCGGCGGTAAACTACGGTTACATCTGCACCGAGACGGACAGCGCTTCTTGCAACATCGATTGCAACATTGCCGCCGCCGACAACTGCAACAGCAGCGCCAAGCTCGGGCTTATTGCCGAGGTTGACCTCGCGCAGGAAGTCAATGCCGGTGTAAACGCCCTGAAGGTCTTCGCCCTCAATGCCCATCTTTGCGCCCTTCTGAGCACCGACTGCGAGGTAGAATGCCTTGAAGCCTTCTGCGCGCAGCTCATCAATGGTCTTGTCCTTGCCGATTTCAACACCGGTTACGAACTCAACGCCGAGCTCCTTGAGAACATCAATTTCAGCATTAAGAACCTTCTTGTCAAGGCGGAAGCCGGGGATACCCATAGTGAGCATACCGCCGAGCATCTTTTCCTTTTCAAATACGGTTACGGGGTAACCCTTGACTGCGAGGTAGTATGCACAGCTCATGCCCGCAGGTCCTGCGCCGATAACGGCGACCTTCTGCGGATACATCTTGCCAATCTGGTTGAGCAGCTTGGGAACAAAGCGGGTTTCTGCGCTCATGTCCTTTTCTGCGATGAACTTCTTGATATCGTCGATTGCGACTGCCTCGTCGAGATTTGCGCGGGTGCAGGCAGCTTCACACTTCTTGTTGCAGATACGGCCGCAAACTGCGGGGAAGGGATTTTCCTTCTTGATAAGCTCAAGTGCCTCAGAGTAACGACCCTCGGATGCGAGCTTGACATAGCCCTGAACGGAAATGTGAGCCGGGCATGCGGTCTTGCAGGGAGAGGTACCGCCTGCAGCAACATCGCTACGGTTTACGCGGTAGTCTACATTATATGTCTTCTTATTGATAAGTGCGCACTTTTCGGGAACATGCTCGTCCTTGACCTCAGTGGGAGTCTTCTCGCAGAGCTTCTGACCGAGCTTGAGAGCATTGGTCTGGCAGTTTTCAACACACTGACCGCAGGCAACACACTTGGAGCGGTCAACGACAGCCTTGAAGTTGGAGCGGATGCCGTTGGGCTTGCGGAACATATTTGCGATACGCAGGGAGTAGCAGGAGCAGCCGCAGCAGTTGCAGATTGCGCCGGGTGCGTCTTCAAAGCCGAGAGTCTGGTCAACCTCGTGTACAAGGCCGTTGTCCTCTGCGCGCTTCATAATCTCGTATGCCTCTTCCTTGGTGATTGCGCGGTGCTTGCCGGTCTTTATGTAGGAGCGTGCGTTCTCGTTGAGGTAGATGCACATATCCTCTTCAAGATGGCCGCAGCCTTCGCCCATCAGACGGCGGGAACGGCGGCAGGAGCAGGGACCTACGGAGATTGCGGTTGCATTCTCGATAAGGTGGCTGATTTCGTCAAAGCTTGCTGCGTGGGAGTCACTCTGAATTGCGGACTCAACGGGCATTACGCGCATGAAGCACATACCGGTGTCGAGCATAGGAGCAAGCAGAGCAATTCTCTTTCTTGTGTATTCCTCAAAGCACTCGCCGAGAATGGGATACTTTTCGCACTGCTCATCGTTGCCGAGAACATCTTCCATGATGCCGGGTACCCATACGGTGTAGTGGAAGCGGCGAACTCCGCCCTCCTCGGTCTCACGGATTGCACCTACATAGAGAAGCTTTTCAAGCTGCTCGAGGGTGAATGCGAGGTCCTTCTTTGCGCGCTTTGCAATTTCTTCTGCGGTACGGGGCTTCTCCAGACGCATATGCATCATGATGGAGCACATATCGTCATCAACGATGGTGTCGAACATCTTGTATTCGCAGTCATCATAGGTGATACCCACATAGGTCATACTCTCAAGGCTAATCTTTGTGCAGAGCTTGAGAATGTTCGGTCTCTTTGCCATAGTTCCTCCTATATTTTTTGTCCGTTTTGGTGTTTTTGTGTTTACACAAATATACTGACAGTATATTTGATTGTTTAATTTATGTCAAGCGCAAAAACTGTATTTGCAAGGAAATCTACACTTTGCTGCCTGCATTTGTGCAGTTTTATATGCTGATATGCGCAATACGGCAGACAAACAAAAAGCCGGAGACATTATGCCCCCGGATTTTGTTTTAATTCAATTGCTTGCAGGCAGCGTCAAATTCCTCGGGGGTGTTGCAATCACACAGCAGATGCTCGTCACCGCTGTAGTAAAACTTTGATAAACCTGCACGCTTGAACAGCACTCTGACCGAGGTGTTGTCGCTTTGCAGAATCTGCTCGGCTATTGAGCTCAGCCAGCGCTCATAAACGCCCATAAGCGGCTCTATCTCGTCTCCGTGAGCGAGAACGGTGATATTCCCTGAGCTGTTCAGATGCGCCTGTATGAGCTCGGAAATGGCGTCTGACGGCACAAGCGGAGTGTCAACGCTGACAACAAGGCAGGTGGGGTTTTCCGCGGCGAGCAATCCGGCGTGAATACCGCCGAGAGGGCCCTTGAGCAGATACTTATCAGCAACGAAACGGGTGCCCTCAACTGGCTTGGAATAACCCGAGATTATGATGTCATCAATACCCAGTGCGCGCAGCTTATTCACCTGATGCTCAATCAGCCTTACGCCGTCCCATTCAAGCTCGGCCTTGTTGCTTCCCATTCGGGAGCTGAGTCCGCCGGCGAGAATGATGGCCGAAACCGTTTCTGCTTTATGCTTCATTGAAAATCTATCCTTACAACATCTCTTACGCAGCGTTTGGAATTGGAATCGCCGAATACGACAAGACCGGGATTTTCATCATCAAGGATGAGGTAGGCATTATCCGTCTCGTCGGCATTCACAACTGCGGAGTATTCGTCCGAAGCGGTGATGGTGATGCTCTCGTAGTCACCGTTAAAGAGCTTTGCTATATTGATGCCCTGAGCGTCAATCTGTTTTTCCTCGCCCTTGCCGTTGACAATCGTGCCGGTGACCTGCTCAAGGTCGAGGGAGGCAATATCGACAGCTTC
>JAZULF010000260.1:0-3598 GCA_045643645.1 Oscillospiraceae bacterium | reverse complement strand
CGAAGGCTTGACCTCGCAGGCTTTTTTCATCTTAATGTGCCGTCCTCGGCTTCTCTGAGGTCGGCAATTGTCGTATCCTTGCGGCTTAAGCGCTCGCCGACGGCCTTCATACCCTTTATACACGCCGTGGAAACTGTTGGCAGCAGTGCCATAACAATGGCTAATTCGCGTTTTTTCATATGTCTGCCTCCTATGCAGATAATTGCAATAATACCCCCGAGTAATTCGGGGGTATTATTAAATATTGCTTACTTAAGCTTGATTGCCGCGATGGGACAATGTCTTACGCAGACACCGCAGCCGTGGCACTCATCAGGTCTTGCAAGCACGGATACGCTGTGGATTGCGCCTTCCTCGAGGGGTGCAATCTCAAGACAGAAGGTGGGGCATTCCTCGGCGCAGATACCGCAGCCGTCACATACATCAGTGTCGACAACGGGCTTCTTCCACTGCTCCTTGGGAACAAACTTGCATGCCTTGCCTTCGCTGTCATGAATGACCTCGTATTCGCAGACCTGGCTGCATGCGCCGCAGTCAATGCAGCGGTTGGGGTCAATCTCATGCTGCTCCTTCATATCACCGCTGATTGCCATTACGGGACAAATCTGTGTGCAGTCATCGCAGCCTTTGCATCTATCGGAAACTTTATATGCCATATTTTACTCCATTCTGCCGCAAATTTCTGAGCATAGGCCTTTCGGTGCGGCTATTATGACCAATGCCAAAGCTCATTGATTACTTTTTCTTTCCGAACAGTGAGCCAATCAAGGACTTCTTTCCGTCCTTACCGCGCTTTTCGGGAGGAATGTATTTGCAGCGCTTGCCGCGATTGTCAAGTATGCTTTCGTATTCACATATGCCGTTGCATTCTCCGCAGTCATCACAGAGAGCAGGGTCAATTGTGTGCTGCTTCTTCATTTCGCCGCTGATTGCCTTTCTTGTACATACCTTTACGCAATCTTCGCAACCCTTGCATTTATCAGTAATCTTATATGCCATATTCTAACCCTCTTTACTTACTATTCTTCTGGATTCCCAGTCTCTTGAGTGTAGACTCGGTGGGAACGCCTTCCTTGGACCAGCCGCGTACGGCATAGTATGCCTTCTTCATCTTGTCAAGAGGAACCTTGGTGCTCTCATCAGAGGGATCCTGAGGAACATCGGTGAGGCGTGCGGGCAGGCTGTCGTCCTTATCGCTTACGCCGAAGAGAGTGTCAACATATCTCTCAAGGGTGTAGCCACGCTCGCCGCAGCGCAGCAGCTTGCCGAGGGTCATCTTCATACCGATTGCATACTTGTATGCGCGGTCATAGTGGAAGATGGACAGCGGGAAGAACAGCAGCTCGGGATGCTTGTTAATCATACCGATTGCAGGTGCGAGAGAAGGAATGAGCTTATTTACGGTCTGGGTGAGCTTACCGTTGGGGTCGGTGAAGATGAAGTGCGGGAACATTGCATAGCCGGTGAATACGCACTGACCGCCGGAGCCGACAAGCTCAAACAGGCTCTGCATGAACATGGTCAGCTCAGCCTTTGCCTTGGGAGTCTGGCTGTCAACATGCAGACCGAGGCACTCGAGGAATACGAGGTAGCCGCCGTCGAGGTGGCAACCGCCGCGGTTGCCTACTGCGTAGCCGAGACCCTGACCGACGGAGCGGCGGGGCTCATATGCTGCAAGCTCGAGGCCCTTGGAGTGGATAGCAAATTCCTTGCCGCCGTACTTCTCGCTCAGGCGCTTGCTGCCCTCTGCCAGCTCATCACCGATGCCGCGACGGAAGGCGATGTCCTCCCAGATTGCGGAGATGTTATCGGTTTCGCCGAAGTTAAGGCCGTTATTCCACAGGCCCTTTTCGTTTGCTTCCATTGCGAATGCAAGGGTGCTTGCTGCGGAGATGGTATCCATACCGAGCTCATCAAGCTCGTTATTCCACTTGAATACATTCTCAATGTTGTTGTTGAGAATGCCGCCGCCGAGCAGACCGAGGGTCTCAAGCTCGGGTCCCTTGACATGCTTGCCGTTAACGGTAACGGTGCGTGCGCACTTGATGGGGCAGCTCAGGCAGCCCTTGTTGACGACATTGTATTCCTCTGCAATCAGCTCGCCGCAGACCTTTTCAAAGTCGGGGTTTGTACCCTGAGCGAAGTTGCGGGTTGCGAGGGTGTTGGTTGCCTGCATACCGCTGATGAGGCCTGCAGTACCCATCTTGGGCAGCTGAGTGCCGGTAATGGGATGCTCTCTGAGAGTCTTGACCCACTTCTTGTTCCATGCAGTGTTCTTCTTCGGGTTATGTATCGGAGTCTGGTGGTTGCCCGATACGGCAATGCCCTTGAGGTTTTTCCAGCCGAATACTGCGCCGAGACCTGCTCTGCCTGCTGCGCGCTCGCCGCTGAAGATGCCTGCGTAGCGAACGAGATTTTCGCCTGCGGGGCCGATGGTGATAATACCTGCCTTCATGCGGCAGCCGTTATTTCTGTCGACGAGGTCGTGCATAGTCTGCTGGGATTCGGTAACGCGCTGACCCCATACGCCGTCATAGTCGGCATCGTGGAGAACGAAGCTGTCGTTATAAATCTCAAGCCAAGAGTGGCTGGAGCACTTGCCTGTGAGGATAAGTGCATCGTAGCCTGCCTTCTTCAGATAGTAGCCGAAGGTGCCGCCGCAGTTGGAGGAGGCGATAATGCCTGTCTGAGGAGAAATTGCGGAGATGTTAAAGCGGCAGGAGCTGGGTGCGCCGGTGCCGGTGAGGGGACCGGTGGAGATGACAATCATATTCTCCTCGGAGAATGCCTCTTCCTTGCCGGTGAGGTTGTCATACAGAATCTTGGCAGCCATCATTTTGCCGCCGAGGTACAGTTCCTTGTCCTTGTCGCTCCATGGATAGTCCTCAAGCTTACCTGTAGAGAGGTCAAACTTAGCGACTTTATCCATATATCCTGAATACTTGCTCATTACATCAGTCCTTTCAGTGTAACTGTGATTAGTACGCAAACCGCAATTTGCATACCGCGCGTGAGTATTTTACTTATTTTTTAACAAAGTAATTATAGCATCAAAGCCTTGAAACTTCAAGCAATTGTTTATATTTATATCAATGTCTTATACTACACTCTTCTTCAATGTGTCCAAATATCATTGCGATTTTCGGAATACGAGGGTATAATGTAGTAAAATTTTTTTGACTGGAAATAATATTATGGCAAATATTATTGAAATAAGTGACTTTTCCGCGCCCGAGCTTGATATCTACGCGCGGCTTACCGAGGTGCAGCTGCTTAACCGCCGAGAGCCCGAAAAGGGCATTTTCATTGCAGAAAGTCCGAAGGTAATCGAGCGCGCGCTAAACGCAGGCTGTGTCCCCATTTCCTTTCTTATGGAGGGGCGGCATGTTGAAAATCAGGCTAAGGAAATAATTGCCCGCTGCGGTGATATACCCGTTTACACTGCTGAGCTCTGCGTGCTGACTCAGCTCACGGGCTTTAAGCTCACGCGCGGTATGCTGTGCGCAATGTACCGCCCGAAGCTGCCGTCGGTTGAGGATATCTGCCGCGGCGCAAGGCGCGTTGCAGTGCTTGAGGATGTTATGAATCCGACCAATGT
>JAZULF010000259.1:0-3052 GCA_045643645.1 Oscillospiraceae bacterium | reverse complement strand
TAAGGGCGATTCCTGCCGCAATGAGAGCGTTGTGGCGCTTGCGGGAGAGCATACTCTCCTGGCTGTATGCCCCGAACAGATGGGCGGACTTCCTACGCCGCGCTATCCCGCTGAGATTCAGGGAGATAAGCTTATCAATTCCGCAGGAACAGATGTTACTGCCGAGTATATGAAGGGTGCGAAAACCGCCTGTCGGCTTGCGAAGCTGAACGGAGTTAAGTTTGCCGTCATGAAAGCTAACAGTCCCTCCTGCGGCCACGGTATGATTTATGACGGAAGCTTCAGCGGCAACAAGGTCCCCGGCAACGGTGTGACGGTCAGGCTTTTGGAGGCTGACGGCATCAAGGTGTTCAACGAGGACGAGCTTGACGGTCTTCTGAAGGAATTATCGTAATTTACTCAAAAAAGTGTTCGACAGTTGTTGACAGATTACCTATAATATGATATAAAAAATTCTTGGAAAACACGGCAATCTTTAATCCAATACAGAGATATTGGCAAGATGGGTGTATGTGATGGGCGTATAGCGCCCCTATAAACATAACAGTCTAACCTTGTCATGCAAATGGCGAGGTTTTTTTATTGTATTGCCGTACATTATGAAAAGGAGATTTAGTATGAAACTAATCTACGATGTCGGCGATAAGCCTAAATTCAGCCAGACTCTGGTATTCGCATTCCAGCAGATGATTGCCATTATGGCAGCAACCCTTCTGGTTCCCATTCTGATGTCCACCTATGCTATGTCCGACGGCAGCACCCTGAGCTTTGACCCCGCTGCAGCACTGTTCGGCGCAGGCATCGGCACCATCGTATATGTACTCTTTACCAAGCGCAGAAGCCCCGTATTCCTCGGCTCCTCCTTCACCTTCCTCGGCGCATACGCATCCATCATCGGTATGAACTACGGCTACTGGGGCGTCATCATCGGCATCACCATGGCAGGCCTCGTATATGTCGTTATCGCAGTTATCATCAAGTTCGTCGGTTCCCAGTGGGTTAACAAGGTTATGCCCGCTGTTATCATCGGACCTATCGTAACCCTCATCGGTCTGTCCCTCTCCGGCACCGCAACCTCCTGGATGTCCGGCAACGGCGGCAGCGGCTACAGCCTGCTGACCATTCTTGTTGGCCTTATCACCTTCCTCGCAATCGTATTCGTATCCATCCGCGGCAGCAAGACCATGAAGCTCATCCCCTTCATCATCGGTGTAGGCGTTGGCTATGTCCTCGCTCTTGCACTCACCTTCATCGGCAGAGCAACCGGCGTTGAGGCACTGCAGATTCTCAGCTTTGACGCATTCCACAACACTTTCGTTCCCTTCACCTTCCAGTCTATCCTTGATGTTCCCAAGTTCACCATTGTCAAGGCTATGACCGTACATATGGATAATGTACTGCCCATCGACGGCGCAGCACTCGGCAACATTGCAATGACCTTCGTTCCCATCGGCGTAGTTGAGCTTGCTCAGCACATTGCAGACCACAAGAACCTCGGCTCCATCATCAACCGCGACCTCATCACTGACCCCGGCCTCGACAGAACCCTGCTGGGCGACGGCGTTGGCTCCATCGTAGGCGCACTCTTCGGCGGCGCTGCAAACACCACCTACGGCGAATCCATCGGCTGTGTTGCAATCACCGGCAACGCCTCCACCGTATCCATCCTCACCGCTGCAGTTCTCTGCATGGTACTGTCCTTCTTCGCACCCTTCGTTGCAGTAATCAACTCCATCCCCAAGTGCGTCATGGGCGGCGCATGCGTTGCACTGTACGGCTTCATCGCTGTATCCGGTCTGCAGATGCTGCACAAGGTTGACCTCGGCAACAACAAGAACCTCTATGTTGTCAGCGCAATCCTCGTAACCGGCATCGGCGGTCTGTGCCTGAACTTCGGCACCAACCCCGTAACCGGCGGCGCACTGCTTTCCGTTACCGCACTTGCAACCGCACTGATTGTCGGTATCATCACCAACCTCGTTGTATACGGCGGCCACATGGGCAGCGGCGAGTATTCCAAGGACGCACTCACCGGCGCAGCAGAAAGCATGGGCACCGTTGAATTTGAAGATGTAAACAAAAACCGCTGATAATCAAAATATGAAAAGAAGGTAACTATGGAAGACTTTACTAAGAATCTTATCCGCTTTGATGACCACCCCCTGGTAGCACATAAGATAACCCACCTTTGCGACATCAATACCGGCTCCAAGGAATTCTGCGAAATCGTTGATGAGCTGACTATGCTGATGGGTTATGAGGCACTCCGCGACCTCAAGACCAAGGACATTGAAATTCAGGCACCTCTGACAGATATGGTTTCGCCCGTATTGGCAGAGAACTTCACCATAGTTCCCATTCTTCGTGCAGGTCTGGGTATGGTAGACGGTCTGCGCCGTCTGTCCCCCACCGCACAGGTAGGTCACATCGGTCTGCAGCGAGATGAAAAAACGCTCAAGCCCATTACCTACTACTACAAGATGCCCGTAAATCTGACTGACGGTCCTGTTATCATCGTTGACCCCGCCCTCGCAACCGGCGGCAGCGTTGACGCATCAATCAACTACCTGAAGGAAGCAGGCTGCACTCATATCAAGGTAATGTGCATTTTCGCCTCTGATGTCGGTGTAAAGCTGATTTATGAGAAGCATCCCGATGTCAAAATCTATGCGGCAAAGTACATTCCCGGCGGTCTGAACGAAGACGGCTACATCGTAACCGCCGCGGGAGATGCCGGTGACCGTATCTGCGGCACCTGCAGCTATAAAGCAGCCCGCAGAGCAAAACCCTGATTTAACGAAACAGCAGCCCGCACTGAAGCTTCAGTGCGGGCTTTGTCATTTTTAGCTGAGGCAATGGCTCGGATATGCAAGCTCATCGGTGATACCGATGTAATTTTACTGCAGTATTATCTGGGCAGCGCAATCAGCGAAAGCGCAAAGGATGTATCAGAAGACACAAGCTCATTTGAATGCGCTCTGCCGTGGATTATAGGCGGCGTGGCAGTTGTTGCTTTAGCCGCAGTGGTTCTGATTAAAAAGAACAAAAACAA
>JAZULF010000258.1:0-4128 GCA_045643645.1 Oscillospiraceae bacterium | reverse complement strand
GACAAGGGCGAGAATAGAATCGTTGTTTATGTTCCGAGCGCATCGTTCACACCGAGCGCAATCAGCGGCGGTGGAGTTGAATTTAAGTGGAGAGAGGGCGAGCTTTAATGTACATTGTAACATACGGAGAGCTTGACCTTGCATCAACGATAAGCCGCAAGTTTGGCTTGCAGAGTGGCATTATCACGCAGAACAAAAACGCGGCTGATAGCTTTGTGTTCGTTTTGCCTGCAACGCATCCGTACCGCGATGTGCCGCAGATAAGGCAAGACATAGTCAAGGTTACAAAAGACGGCAAAACAGTGTTCATGGGCGATGTTATCAGCACCCGATTGAAGTTTGACGGAAGCCGCGAGATAACTTGTCAAGGTTGTTTGGCGTGGCTGAACGATGTTTGCAGCACTAAAATAGACACCGCAAGCAGTGTGTCTTACAGCTTTGGTGCGAGAATGACGAGATATAACTCACTTTGCAGAACATCACGCAAAATTGAGCAGGGAGTATGCACCAACAAGCCGACAGCAACGGCAAAGATATTTGACGGCACATTTATCAGCATCTTTGAATACTTCCGCAGGCTGATTGATGCAAAAGGCGGTCTGATGCTACCGAGATACGAAGGCGACACAGTGTACCTTGACTACTTGGATACAAAGAACAAGACAAGCGGTCAAGAGATTTACTTCGGCAAGAACTTGCTTGACCTCGACAACTACATAAGCGCCGAGAACACAGTTACGGCGCTCTATCCTACGGGCAAGGACGGCATCACAATCGAGTCTGTTAATCCCACGGGATATGTGTTCATTCGCAACGATGCCCTTTATTCTCGCTACGGAATGATAGCGCAGAATGCTACATATGACAGCGAAACACCTGCGGAGTTGCTTTCCGATGCGACAGCGACACTCAACGCGCTTGCTGTTCTCAATCAGACTATCAAGCTGACAGCGGTTGACTTGTCGATGATTGACAGCTCCGTTGACAGCATCGAGATTGGCGATACTGTACACGCAGTTTCTGCGCCGCACGGACTCGATACAACGCTTGAGTGTTCGGGCAAAACAATCGACCTCGTTAACCCTGCTAACAGCACAATCACATTAGGCAAAACCTTGAAATCACTCTCAAAGATTATAGCAATGGGAGGTATTAAATGATAAAAGTAACAATCAACAACATCTGCGCAAAGCTGACGGAGTGCGAGCCTTTGACAAGCGGTATGATTGGCAAACTTGTCGAGGTTTCATTCAGCTCCGAGTGGAGCGGCTTGAACAAGATAGCCGTATTCAGCAATGGCGATGTTACAAAAGACTTGCTCGAAAGCCAGTGGAACGGCAATTACATACCTATTCCGCAGGAAGTGCTTGCAACTCCGCACCGTACAATAAGTATGGGTGTTTACGGCTACGAAATCGTTGGCGGCGAAAAGGTGCTTGCAATCCCAACCATAGTTGCAGAAATTGGCAAGACAAAATTCGGCGCAGACCCGTCTGATGACCCTGCGGCAGACCCCACACTTCCGATATGGGCGCAGTTGCAGTGGGAGATTGACCACTTTGAAATTGACGAACAGCAGATTGCCGCGCAGGTGCAGGCATACCTTGCCGAACACCCAATTGAGATACAGCCTGCAACGGCAAGTGTTCTTGGCGGCATCAAAGTCGGTGCAAATCTGTCCATTACCGCTGACGGCACATTGAGCGCAGATGCGGTTGACCTTAGCGGATACGCAACAGAAGCATGGGTACTGGCTAAAAACTATCTCACACAGCATCAATCGTTGGCGGCATATCGCACAGCCGCCGCACAGGACATTATTGATGCAAGCAAACAGGACACCATTGCAGACTTGACAAGCATCAGAAGCGGTGCGGCATTAGGTGCAACAGCCTTGCAGAGTGTGCCTAACACCTACAGGACAGCGGCACAGCAAGACATTATCGACAACGGCAAACAGCCTGTAGGCGATTATGCACTTCGCTCTGAACTGTTTAGCGGCAACTACAACGATTTGACTAATAAGCCGACAATTCCCGAAGCTGTAACCGATGCCCACATCAACAGCCTTATAGATGCAAAGTTAGGGGTGATTGAGAATGGCTCTTACTGATAAACTAACCGCCATTGCAAATGCGATACGAGCAAAAACTGGCGGCACAGCAACGATGACACTCGCTGAAATGCCGTCAGAAATTGCAAGCATACCAAGTGGTGGCGTCACTCCCAGCGGCAAGAAGCTAATCACCGACACAAGCGAAACCGATGTGGCGGCATTTGCAACAGCACAAGTATCGAGCGATACATTGCTTGCCGAGAACATCAAGAAAGATGTCAACATTCTCGGTGTACTCGGCACATTTGCTGGCGGCGGCTCGTTGCCCTCAAGCATCAGCAAGATTGATGGCGGTAGTTTTACATTTGCATCTTCTCGTGCCATTTCCGCACAGATTCCCCATAATTTGGGCGTGATTCCTAAAGGCGTGATTGTTTGGACTAATGAGCCTGTAACATCCTCAACCGAATTGTATTACGGTTGCATAATTAAAGACACACAGTATGGTGTTGCAGAGGGGTATAGATTTTTGGCGGCTTGCAACACTCCAACGAGCGCATGGAGTAGTGCAGGCGCGATAACCGACATTAGCTCAAATTTAACTGACACGACATTTTCGCTAAACCATAATTCGAGATATTACGGCACCAACATTGAATACAAATGGCTCGCATGGGCATAAGGAGGTAGCATATGAGATATTACAAGATGATTATTGACGGCTACCTCATTGCCGTGGGTAGCGGTAGCGGTGGCACAGAAATCACCGAAACTGAATACAACGCACTTCGTGATTTTTTCAAAACAAAACCATCGGCAGAAAACGGCTATGACTATCGGCTCAAGGCAGATTTGACTTGGGAGCTTGTCGAGATTCCGCCGATGCCCATTGATGATGAGCTGACCGCAGAAGAAGCACTCAACATTATTACAGGAGGAGCAGAATGAAACGCAGTAAAGTTTATGAGATTCGCAGCAAGATAGAAGCCGCTGCAACCTTGCAGACCGATGAGTCCGCATTGGATAGTAAGTGGATGTATCCCGAATGGCAGAGCAATACCGCATACGAAATCGGCAACCGAGTGCGCTATGGCGAGAAGTTGTATAAGTGCAACATTGCCCACACTTCGCAGGATGATTGGAAACCCGACACGCAGAGCGCATTGTGGAGCGAGGTAAGCATCGAGGAATGGGCAGAATGGAAACAGCCTACTGGCGCACACGACGCATACAACATTGGGGATAAGTGTTCCTACAATGGCAAGCACTACATCTGCGACATCAACGGCAATGTTTACGCTCCCGATGTTTACGGGTGGCACGAAGTATAATTCGCTTTAACTCCACCCAAAACGAATAACGGCAAGATTAAAGCGAATAACACAACTTTTCCAAGCGACTTTTTGCCGATAACGGCAACTTTTCAAATGTAGTGCAATAGAAAATCAACTTAGACCGCCGAGAAAGTATACTTAAATCTTCAAATTTGCTTTTAAGTATATTTTCTCGCGGTACAAATGAAAAATCAATGCCCTCGGAGTTTGCGGACTGACCGTGAAGTAACCTCTGTTTTCGGACAAGTTCAGAAAGGCAAAGCAAAATCGAAATTAACTTGACATTTTGAGGTGATTATATGGCATATACAGCTTCAAAACTCATAGCAATCGCAAAGGCTGAAATCGGCTACAAGGAAAAAGCCACAAACGCAAACCTTGATAGCAAAACAGCCAATGCAGGCTCAAACAATTGGACAAAGTACGGGCGCGACCTCGGCAACGCAGGCTATTACGGCGGCTCTAAGAATGGCTATGCTTGGTGCGACCAATTTGTTGATTGGTGCTTCTATCAGTTCTGCGACAAGAACAAGACAAGAGCCGAGGCAATGGAATGTCAGACGGGTATTTATGGCGCAGGCTGCGGCTTCTCGATGCGCTACTACAAAGAGCAGGCACGATTTGACAAGACCGCAAAGGTAGGCGACCAAATCTTTTTCAAGTACAGCAACGATGACAGCACCGCAGACCACACGGGCATTGTTGTTGATGTAACCGCTGACAAGGTAATCACCGTTG
>JAZULF010000257.1:0-10353 GCA_045643645.1 Oscillospiraceae bacterium | reverse complement strand
TAAGGAGCGTTTTTGTGATGAATACTACTTACGATGTTGCCATCATCGGCTGCGGAACTGCAGGCATTTTTGCAGGCTATGAGCTCATTCGTCAGCATCCCGAATTGAAGATTGTTGTCCTTGAGCAGGGCGGCGATATCTATTCGCGCCACTGCCCCATTGTTGCAGGTAAGGTCAAGGAGTGCGTTCACTGCCCCATATGCGATACCATGTGCGGCTTCGGCGGTGCAGGCGCATTCTCCGACGGCAAGTACAACTTCACCACACAGTTCGGCGGTTGGCTCACAGACTTTATGGACGATGACGAGGTCATGGAGCTTATCAACTATGTTGACACCGTAAATATGAAATACGGTGCTACCGACAAGACCTTCTCCACCGACACTCCCGAAGCAAAGGCTCTCGAGCGCGAGGCACTCAAGTATGACCTGCATCTGCTGCAGGCAAAGGTAAAGCACCTCGGCACCGAGAACAACCTGCGCATTCTTCAGAATATGTACGAGGACCTCAGGAAGGTCATTGAGTACCGCTTCCGCACCGTTGTCGAGAGCATCGACAAGAAGGATGACGGCTACTGCCTCAGCCTTAAAAACGGTGATACTGTTGACTGCAAGTACCTCATTGCAGCCCCCGGCAGAAGCGGTGCAGAATGGTTTGCAAACGAGTGCAAGAAGCTCGGTGTCCGCCTTATCAACAATCAGGTCGATGTCGGCGTTCGCGTTGAGCTTCCCGCAACCGTATTTGAGCACATCACCGATGTTGTGTACGAGTCCAAGCTCATCTACCGCACCAAGCAGTACGGTGACAAGGTCAGAACCTTCTGCATGAATCCCTACGGTCATGTTGTTGCCGAGAATGTTGAGGGCATCAACACCGTTAACGGTCACTCCTACTCCGACCCCGCACTGCGCAGCCAGAACACGAACTTTGCTCTGCTCGTATCAAACCGCTTCACCGAGCCCTTTGATGAGCCCTACCGCTACGGCAAGCACATCGCATCGCTGAGCAATATGCTCTCCGGCGGCGTTCTCGTTCAGCGCTTCGGTGACCTTGTAAAGGGCGTTCGCACAAACGAGCACCGTCTTGCTCAGTCCTATACCCGTCCTACCCTCTCCGCCGCAGTTCCCGGCGACCTCAGCCTTGCCCTTCCCAAGCGTCAGCTTGACGATATCATCGAGATGATTTACGCACTCGATAAAATCGCACCGGGCACGGCAAACTACGACACCCTGCTTTACGGCGCAGAGGTCAAGTTCTACTCCTCCCGTCTTGAGCTTAGCGGAAGCCTTGAAACAGGCTTTACCAACTTCTTCGCAATCGGCGACGGCGCAGGCATCACCCGCGGTCTTGCCCAGGCAGCTGCCTCGGGCGTAAAGGTCGCAAAGGTTATCTCCGAAAGAATTTAAGAAACGCAAAAAGGCTGTTGATGCAAATCAACAGCCTTTGTTTTATATTATTTTCTCAACCCCGTACATCGACTCAAGCACTGCAAAGCCCGCTCTGTTTGAGTAGTTTATTGTCCAGCAGCTTATGCCTGCAAGCTTATACTCCGACACAAGCGCAAGGCGTGCGCGCACGCTTCTTGCATCCTCAAACCACACCTCGTGCCGCACGCCCGACGGGTCGGTGTAGTTGAAAAACGGCGCCTGCGCTGCCTCGTTGAACTTTATCTCCGCAAAGTTTGCCGCCGCAAGATTTGCAGCCGCGGTGTTTGATATGACGCTTGCCGCCCTGCCCTGCTTCCATGGCAGAGTCCAGTTGTAGCCGTAGTTTGAAAAGCCGAGCAGGATTTTGCCCGATGGGATTTTCGTTACCGCATAGTCGAGCACTCTGCGCATTGCGTTAACGGGCGAAACCGCCTGCGGTGCGCTGTAGGTGTAGCCCCACTCATAGGTCATTATGATTACGCGGTCACAGTATCTGCCGTGCGCCTCGTAATCGTGCGCGGTGTATAAAAGTCCGTATTGCCCGTCGGATTCCTTAGGCGCAATCGCGGTGCTGAGGTAATATCCCCGCGAGTGCAATTGCTCGGATAAGCGCCGCAGAAAGCTGTTGTAGCCCTCGCGGTCAAAGGGATACACATACTCGATATTAAGATTAACTCCGTAGTAGCCGCGCTGTCGCAGCGCACTGAGGATATTTTCAATCAATGTGTCCTGCGCAGTCATATCTGTGAATATTGCGTGTGCGATATCGCTCGAAAAGCCGCCCGAGGGCGCAATATTCGTCAGCGTAAGCATAGGTGCCGCGTTATTTGAATACGCCGCGCTTATCATACGCTCGTCAGCAATTGGAGTAATGCCGCCTGCCGAGTCAATGTGCCACGAAAACGGGCACAGAAATGTCACAAACGGCAGCGCCTCATTCAGCACCGACTCGCTGATATTCGGATAAGCATAGGCGTTTACCTCAATCTCGCCCTGCGGTGTGCCTTCGCCGGGGATTACAAGCGTCTGCCCTACCGTCAGCCTGCTCGGGTCGGAAAGCGCGTTTATGTAGGCAAGCTCATCGGTCTTGACTCCGAACTTTTTTGCTATTGAATACAGGGAATCGCCCCGCCTGACAACAAAAATTCTCATACCTTCACCTCTCGGTTTATGGTATGAGAATTAATCGTTAAATGTTCTTGCCGTTAAGCACCGCGGATTTTAGCCCATCGCCGTCATAGCACAGCTTCAGCGAGAAAAACGGCTCGTTTTCATCGAGCAGGCGCAGAAAAATCTTATCGCCCTCCCACAGCGTCAGCTTCAAAAGCTCGGATTTTTTAATCCACTCAAGCTCTCCCTCATTGCAGGGACCTATCTCGCCCTCAAAGGCATCCGCCGTGAAAAGATGCATATACTCGGACTCGCACACGGTGTTGACAAAGGTTACTATGCCGCGGTAGCGCCATGAGGTCAGCTTCAGTCCCGATTCCTCGTACACCTCGCGCAGCAGGCATTCGTCGGGGCTTTCATCCTCCTCAAACTTGCCGCCCAGGCCAATCCATTTATCGCGGTTTATATCGTTTTCCTTTTTTACGCGGTGCAGCATAAGGTACTCATCGCCGCGCTCAATATAGCATAAAGTCGTATTCAGCATAGCATCACCCGAAATCATCTTCTGATATATGAAATTTATAATAGCATAATCAGCAAAACGGCGCAAGCATCGGGTGGCGGCTTATCGTTGTTGTTCCCGTTGCGCCTGCCTTGTAACTGACAAATAAAATAGCCGCTGCAAAACTTGCAGCGGCTTGATTCTTGTGTCTTATGCAATTGCGGTGTAGCTGATTATAAACTCTGCTGCAGCGCCCTTTTCGAGGGAAACCGTGAGGCTTCCGCTGCTCTGTGAAAGGTATGCGGTCTGAGTCTTGCCTATGCCGAGCAGGCTTCCGAGCTTGGTGTAGCTTGTCTTGACGCTTGCGCTGAACACACCGTTATCAAAGCTCCATGCAAAGGGCTTGTCGGTCAGCACGAGCTTCTTGCCGTCAGCGGAAACATACTTTCCGTCTGCATTGCAGATGCTCCAGCCGTTGTTGTACTGCGCAAAGGTGTACTCGCCCATATCCTTGCCGTTGAGAATGAGCGTGCAGGTGGTTTCGCACAGTGCAATCTCTTCTTCCACGGTTGTGAGCTTAATCTTATCGGCGGTGATGGTATTGGTTGCGGATGCCTTTGTCCAGCCGCCGTGGGTGGTGTAAATTTTTACGCCTGCGTTCTTGACTACGCAGCGGTACTGCTTTGCGATGTTTTCATCGCTTGCGGCAAGCTTGAGCGTTGCGGCAGTTGCGCCCTCGATATCAGCCCACTTCTTGCCGTTTTTGGAGCTCTGCCACTGATAGCTGTTGTCCTGATTGCCTGCGGTGAGGTTTACGCGGAGAACAACCGTGTCCTGATTAGACAGTGACTGGGTGATGCTGCCCTCGGGTGCTTCGGCATAGAGATGGTCGGAAAGCCACATCACACGCTTGGTGCAGAATTCCTTGAGGTTTGCAACATAGTCGTCCCATTCGGTTGTTACTACATAGTTGAGCTTGTAGTTACCGGTGCCGAGTGCGCTGAAGAGTGCGGGAGATACGGTGTAATCCGAACCGATGTGGTTAGTTCCCCACAGAACATTGTTCATAAGTGCGGAGTCCTCAACCAGTTCCATCTGACGGTCGACATTTGCCGCGGTATCCTCGAATGCCCACTTGTACTCGTTATAGATTTCGGCTACACGCTTCATAAAGCTCTCGTGCATACCGAGTCCCTGCAGTATGCTGTAGGGCTCGCTGCTTGCAACGAAGCCTACGCTGTCGTTGTACCAGCCCTCTGCATTGAGCTGATTATGCTCTGTTACGCCCACAAAGAACTTATGCAGGGTGCGTCCGAATGCAACATCGTAGTCCCATACGGGACCTGCGATGTACTTGTCGTCATCACTCAGACCGTCGCGATGCATGATTATATTGCCCGCATAGCAGTCATAGGTCTTGGAAACCTCAAACATAAGGTACATTTTTGCCCATGAATCGAGGTCAAAGTAGTTCTGATATTCCTCGGAATCGGTATCGAGAACAGTTGCCCATGCCTTGGTGAAGTGCTCCTGGACATATGCAACATCAACGCCTGCATCGACAGCATCGTCACCGATGTCCTCAACATTGAGTCTGTTGTGCTTGAAGGGCATTTCCGCGATATCGGGGAAGTCAAACTGATTGTCGAGAGTATCGTCGTCGATATGGTCATTCTCGATGATATATCCGTTATCGGGAGTGTTGTAATCCTTCTTCGGTGTCATAAGATAGTTGCCGAGGTACTCGCCGTTCATCCATACATCAACAAATCTTGAATCAAGACCGATGCCCAAATCCTTAGCGAGGTCAAAGGCGACCTTGTTGCGGAGCAGAGAGCTGTCAAGGTAGTTTGCAAGAAGCGTCCACTTCTTTGCCTTAACGCCGTCAATCAGGCTGACATTCTGCTTTTTATCGTAATCCGCCTTCTTGTAGAAGGTGATGTTGTACGGCTTTTTTTCAAAAACCCATGTGGAGTTTCCGCGGCCCTTCATGCTTATGTAGGGGTAATCCTCACCGTCGAAGTTAATTGCGCCGAAGCACTGTGTTTCGTGGTCGGAGTCGGAGTTCATGGCTTTGATTGTGCCCATGCTCTCATCAATATTGATGAACATACCCGCAACGGCTTCAGCGCCCTTGACGGTGGTAATCATAACATTTACGGAAATCTTGCCCTTTGTGACGCTGTAGATTGCCGTGCCTGACTCCGGAGCAATGGGTGCAGTTCCGTTTTCATACACGGTGCCGTTCTTTGCCACAACGAGGGAATCGTTATCCCAGGACAGAAACAGCTTGCTTGTATCGGCGCTGCCGGGCAGATAGATTGTGCCGTTGCAGCTGAGTGTGTCGAAATCAACAACAACATCGCCGTCAAGACCTGCGTCCTTATTTGCCTTTACATAGAGCTTGGCGTTAATAAGGCTCTTGAAATCGCAGCTGTCATCGGCTTCTGCCGCAAATGCCGCGCCGGGAATCAGCGACATAAACATGCAAATCAGCAAGATAACAGAAAGAATTTTTTTCGTCATATTTTCACCTCTATATCGATTTTCCCTTTGTTTGTTATTTTAACACACCGCCCCTTACCTATCAATAATTGTTAATTGCATCCCAAAAATCTTGTGCATTTCCCAAAAATTATGCTGTCGATTTTTGACACAAATGGCAAAACGAATCCCCCCTTTGCGCTTTTTGTCCCGTTGGTATGAATAAAGCTGCAAGAAAAGTTCTATATTTTTAATTATAATCCTTGACACATACTTGAATTCTTTCAGAATTAACAGTATACTATGGCTAAAAGTGTTTGAAATTTAACAAGCATCGGAATAAATAAACGAAAGGAAGAGAATTATTTTGGCAAAGTATGATGTAGTTGTTGTCGGTTCCGGTAATGCGGGATTGAGCGCAGCGGTTTCCTGCGTGGTGCAGGGCAAAAAGACGCTGCTTATTGAAAAGCACAACCTCCCCGGCGGTGTAGCCTCCAGCTTCAAGCGCGGCAGATTTGAGTTTGACCCGAGTGTTCACGAAATCTGCGACTACGGCGCTGATGATGACAAGGGTCATGTCCGTCTTATTATGGAGAAAAACGGCGTAAAGGTTAACTGGGTTACTGTTCCCGACTGCTACCGCTGCATCTCCACCTATTCCGACGGCACCCCCATGGATGTTGTAATTCCTGCAGGACGCGAGGCATATATAGATGCAATCGAGAAGTATGTACCCGGCTCCCGCAAGTCCCTGGAAACCTTCTTTGATTTGGTCAAGGAGGTACGCGATGCCAAGGTATATATGTTTGACGGCACTCCCAACGACCCCAAGTATATGCGCAAGCACTTCCCCAACACTCTGAAGACCTGCGGCTATGACACTCTTTCCGTTTTGAAGGCACTGAAGATGCCCCAGAAGGCAATTGATATTATGGCTGTTTACTGGCCTTATCTCGGTGTTCCCATTGACGAGGTTAACTTCTTCCACTTCGGCAATATGATTGATATGTATGTAACCCGCCAGGCAGTAATTCCCCACCACACCTCTCACGAGATTACCATGAACTTCATGAACCGCTTCTATGAGCTCGGCGGCGAGGCATGGTTCAACTGCCGCGCAGAGGAATTCCTCTTTGACGGCGACAAGGTCTGCGGTGTACGCACCAACATGGGCGACATTGAGTGCAAGCAGGTGCTTGCAAACATCAACCCCAATATCATCTACGCAAACATGATGCCCAAGGAGCTTGTTCCCCAGCGCGAGAAGAAGCTTGCTGCTGCCCGTAAGGACAAAATCAGCACCAGGTTCTGCATGATTTACTTCGCACTGAACAAGAGCTGCGAGGAGCTTGGACTTACCGACTACTGTGTCTTCTTCGCAGGCACTGCCGACTCACGCAAGGAGTACAACAACCTCAAGAAGATAGACAACGATTATAACATCCTCATTAGCTACAACAATCTCATTCCCGACTTCTCCCCCGAGGGCACCTGTGTCATCAGCTTCACCAAGCTTTTCACCGCTTCCGACGATTGGGAAAAGCTGAGTCCCGAGGAATACTACAAGGTTAAGGACAAGATGATTGAAAAGTGCATTCAGGATGTAAAGACCAAGCTCAATATCGACATCACTCCCTATATTGAGGAGGTCGAGGTTGCAACTCCCATGACCTTTGCCCGTTATCTCGGCACTCCCGACGGCACTCCCTACGGCTTCGAGGTCAGCAATTGGGACGGCGTTATTGCAAGAATGACCGATGTTGAGGCAGACTTCAATGTCAAGGGTCTGCGTCACATCGGTGCCGGCTCCTTCTTTGGTGACGGCTATTCCTCAACCTGGATTAACGGTGATATGACCGCCTGCCTTGCCTGTGCGGAAATCGATGAAGGAGGCAAAGAATAATGGCACTTAATGTTAAAGTCGGCCGTATCGGCCTTTTGGATATGTTAAAGTTTGCAAACCTCGCCAAAAAGCGCGAGCAGGTCATCGCCGCTACAGCTGCAGAGGAAGTAACCGCAAACTACCCCATCAACAACTTTGCAAAGGAAATGCATCCTGACTATCAGACCTTTGTCGTTGACGGGATTATCGAGCACACTGCCGCAGGTGCAAAGAGCTATATTCTGAAAAGAGCTGACGGAAAGAGCGCTTCCTATTTCAGAGCAGGTCAGTATATCTCACTGAAGCTCCCTATCGGCGACAGCTTCGTAACCCGCCCCTACTCCTTCTCCTCCTCTCCCAAGATGGCACTCGAGGGCAAGGTCGCAATTACCGTAAAGGCTGTTCCCGACGGCTTTGCATCCAACTGGATTCTGCAGAATTTCAAGGTCGGTGATACCGTATACGGCTCCGAGGGTCTGGGACACTTCTACTACGAGAAGTTCCGCGATGCAAAGGATGTCATCGCAGTTGCAGGCGGCAGCGGCATTACTCCGTTCCTGTCTATGGCATATGCAATCCGTGACGGCATTGAGGACTTTAATCTCACCGTTCTTTTCAACTCACGCACCGAGGACTCCATTCTCTTCAAGAAGGAGTTTGATGAAATATGCGCCGCAACCGATAAGGTTAAGATAGTCCATGTTCTCTCCCGTGAGGAAAAGGAAGGCTTTGAGCACGGTCACATCACCGCAGAGCTTATCAAGAAGTATGCTCCCGAAACCTACAGCGTGTTTATCTGCGGTCCCGAGGCTATGTACCGCTTTGTTTCCGGTGAGGTCGCACAGCTCGGTCTTGAGAAGAAGTATGTCCGTCAGGAGCTTCTCGGTATCACAAAGACTGTTTGGGAGCAGCCCGGCTATCCCGCAGACAAGAAGGACAAGGTATTCAAGCTCACCGTTCGTCAGGGCGACACCGAAACAGTGTGCGACTGCTCTGCAAACGAGCCTATTCTGACCGCAATTGAGCGTGCGGGCATCAAGGCTCCCTCCCGCTGCCGCAGCGGCGAGTGCGGTTGGTGCCGCAGCCGCATCATTTCCGGTGAGGTATTCATCCCTGCAGAAACCGACGGCAGAAGATGGGGCGACAAGCAGTGCACCGAAATTCACCCCTGCGCAAGCTTCGCACTGTCCGATATAACCATCGTTGTTCCCGGCGAGTATGTAAAATAAGTAAAATATAATTTATGCCCTACCGACTATGTTGTCGGTAGGGCATTTTTTATCTGTTCTTTTACCTATTTAGTCTACTGTTACGGTGCCGTCCTCGGCAACCTCTATCATCATTCCGTCCTGAACATAGGCAAGGAATTCCTCACCCAGCCTGTCAATGACGGGCATATTCGCATCCGTCCAGAAGGCTGCCAGAATAGCGCCGGAGGCAGCCAGCGTATCGATGGGCTTGGAAAACAACATGCAGGCTGGCTGTTTTCCCGTGGCGCAGACAGTATACAGTGCCATACCGCCGGTGGTGGAGCCTATGGTTTCGGGCAGGCACAGAGCCTTTCCTCGCATGGGCTTTTTATAAAGGTCGGGATTGTTCTGGTCGGAGCATTTTACCTGCTTGTCCCCCAGAAGCATGGGCGTCTGATAGCTTGCAAGCGTATTGAAGCCGCCGTGGGATACCAGCGCCTCAGCTTTCGCTGTTCCGCCTGCAATAACGCGTCCCTTGAATACCTTACTCATTTATTCAGCCTCCTTTTTATCGCCGGTGAGCATGGTCAGAAGCTCCATCTCCGGATAGAATCGGGCGCTGGAATAGGTGCGCAGCTTATTTGAGGAGGTAATGACCGGCTGTGACTTTACAAGAGGATTGTTCATAAACATCAGCGGACAGATGGACGATGTGTGTACGCCGGTGGCCCTGAGTCTTTCCGCATATTCGCTCTGCTCAAAGTGCTTGAGAACAGCAGGTGCTGCAGTAAAGACGGTGGGAATGAGAACCTTTCTGTTTCCGGCGTTCTTCAGTCCCTCTTCCACACGCACAGTCCAATCAATAAGCTGCTGATATGTCATATGAGGGCAGCCCATAAAGCAGAGCTTGGGCTTTGCTTCAAGGTCTTTCCAGATGCAGGGATAGCTGTTTCTGATGCGTTCGATTTCTTCGTCGTCCACAACATAGACACGCGCACCCTCTCTTATCAAACTCTCTCCAAAGTCCACGGCCTCGGGAGTGAGATTTTCAATGTGGTAAAGGCCCACGGAGCCGTTGGAGGCGGTAGCAGCGCCGAAATCCTTAAGATAGGTGCATGCCGCATCGTTCAGCTCTGTGCCGAGATATCTGTCAAGGCCCTTAATGTAGGGAACCTGCTCCAGCACCTTCATACCCACTGCAGAGCCGAAAAGCTGAGCATCGGGAAGCTTTGTGGTCTTAAGCTCAACAATCCAGTCAGCCTTTCTTCCCTCATCGGTAATGAATCCGAATTCGGGTACAAAGCCCGCAATGGAGCACATGGTTTCGATGATACCGGAATTTCGGTTGCACCTTGCGCCGAGAACGGAGTTTGCATAAACAACTGCGGAGGATTCTGCCCATGCAAGTATATCTCCGCGCTTCGGAATATTGCCCACCTCGGGAAGATAGCATGTGCAGGTATACGCATCATCGCTCATAATCCCGAACTTTTGCAGCTGTTCCTCCAGCTTGCCCTGCTGGGAGTACATCACATCACTGACGATGTTCTGCAGGAAATTTGCAGGGATGTTCACTTTATCCACCGGGCGCGGGTCCGCGCTGAATTTCTGAGAGCTGACTTCTCCGGCGTCAAGTATTTTATCATAAAGCTCATAAACCGGCTTCATTATTCCGAGTCCAAAGCTTATGACTGTATGGCCGTATTCGCTGGTAATGGGCACCATTCCGGTGGCATCAAAGGCATCTCCGAATGCAAC
>JAZULF010000256.1:0-8939 GCA_045643645.1 Oscillospiraceae bacterium | reverse complement strand
AGTGCAAAATGGAAGCAGACATAATTAATGTCGCGTGCTTCGAAATGTTCCTTTGTCAAATCAGCTGTTGAGCAGCAGCTGAGAATATAATCTGCCATGATTAGCTCCTTTCGCTTGTGAGGCTGAAAAAAGCATACTCCCCTTCGTTCAAAAATTGCAAGCTTTTTATGCAAAAGAGCGCTCTACTCATAAAAGCACGATGGGTAGAGTGCTTTTTCAGCACTCTACCCACAGTAGAATTGACTTATTTTTTCTTGATTTTCCTGATTTTTTCGGGGTCTATGCGGACATTGCAGGCAAGGAACACAATTGCCACCGCAGGCGCGGCAATCAGGAAAAGCTGCCACAGATTTGCCGAGGGCTTTGCAAAATAACCCAGCGCAAACAGAGAAAGCACGAAGGCCGCGATGATATACTGCAGACCCTTGCGCTTATACCACACGCAATCGAGCACGAGAAGGCTCAACAGTGAGAGCGAAGCGCCGATAAGGAACACGCGCCACTCGAGGATATCGCACCTCCACAGAATAACGAATGCCGTCAGCGCGCAGGTCATAATGCCGAGAATGACGATAGCCGTAATGACCGTTGCTCTGTACCTCGGCTTATCGTCCTTGATGGGAAGTCCCTCACTTGCTTCTACGGTATCGTGTGCGCTGAGAATATAGTCCACCGAAACATTGAAGATTTCGGCTAACTGCGTCAGCACATAGGCATCGGGGATAGCCTCGCCGCGCTCCCATTTCGATATTGTCTTGTCGGAATAATTAAGCCTTGCGCCGAGCTCCGCCTGCGTCATATTCTCACGAGTGCGCAGGTTGATAAGGTTGCCCGCCGTAATCAGCTTCAGTTCAGATAACTGCAAGGTAGTGCTCCTTTGACAAAAATGCGGTTATTGTTTAATAATGCTCTTATTTTATGAGCAAATCCGCCGCAAGTCAAGGCAAAGTTATGTTACGAGCGCGCCGTAGACGAGAATGCCGAGGTTATCGTTATAAATTTTATTAAACTGCGATATCGGCAAGGGATTGACTCCCCTGCCTGCTTCAATTGTGTAGCCGGGGCGGTTGAAGTCCTGAATAAACCAGTCCTTATAGCCTGCAAAGCCCGAGGCGTAGGGCGTTTCCTCAACAGCATAGCCCGACACCGCGGCAAAGGTATCGGCAATCGCACGGGAGTTTTCAGGCTCATAATCGAGGTATTTCCAATAAATAACCTCGCCCTGCGTGTGATACGAGAGAGTAAGCCGCGGCGAAAGGGACAAAGTAAAATCGTACATTGCGCGGCTTTCGGGCGCTGTAAGCGGCGCCGTGCCGACATAGTCAGACGGTGCGGGACTTACAAAGCCCTGCGCAAATTTATTCTCCCTTGCCTGCTCCCAGCCTGCGGGATATTGCAGATTTAGGTCAATGCCGCGGATATTTGCCTTCCATCCCGAGGGAAACGGAATTGAGGGATAATCCGCCGCAATGCGCCGCGCGTTCGTGTAATACTCGCCGCTGTCAAGCTCGCCTGTTACGAGGTCAACGCCGTCGGGATTTACGCAGGGCGCTATGTAAATATTCGTGTGTCTGAAAATTTCCGCCGCGTTGTAGCCGAAGATTGCGTCACCGTAGGCGTACGCCCTTGCGTATTGCTCGGCAAATTTAAGCAGCACGGGAACTGTTATCCACTCGTTTGCGTGGTGCGCGGCATTGTATAGCACGCGGTTCTCGCCCTGACCTGCCGACAGATACCACAGCGTTCTGCCCATAACGCTTTTGCCGATTTCTCCGACCTTCACGAACGGGTAACGCGCTGCGATGCCTCGCACGCAATAGGCAGCGAGTGCGGAGGTGTAGCTTATCGTCGTAGGCACAACCTCAAACGGAAGCGGCACGGTGATTACGCTGCCGACCTGCAGATTTTCGGGAACAATGCCCGGATTTGCAATTTTTATTGCCTCAAGCGTTGTGCCGTAAAGACCTGCTATCGACCACAGAGTGTCGCCGCGAAAAACGCGGTGCGTTGCAAAGCCCGTGTACCACGGCACAAGCGCGCGGTGTGTTGCGGGGCCTACAATGCCGTCGGCTGCAAGTCCGTTCAGCGATTGAAATCTCACAACCGCGTTTTTTGTGTTTGCGCCGAAAATTCCGTCTGTTGCGAGCGTTCCGAAGCCCGCTCTGTTCAGCGCAAGCTGCAAAAGCTCAACTGACGGTCCGCGGCTTCCGTATTTTAAAATTTTCATTTTCCGCTCCTTTATTCTGCACAAAAATTGTCTGTCGCCGTTTTTGCTGAAAAACGGGCGGCAGGTAATTGAGAAATAATTAGCCTGCTTTATTCTACGCAAGGTATCGCATACTTATAACAGACTCATTTCCGTTCGGATTTGAGTCAAGGGGGTGAGAATTTTTGACAATTAAAAGGATAACGGGATTTTTCCTTGCCGCGGTATTTGTATTTGCAATGAGCGCTGCGGCTATGGCGCAGGAGCTGATATGCGGCGGCAGAGCGCTCGGCATAAAGCTCACAACCGACGGCATTATGGTCGCGGATGTAACGGGTGTCGAGGTCGAAGGCGGCAGCGTATCACCTGCTGAGGATGCGGGCATACAAAAGGGCGATATCATAACGCGCATCGGTGCAAAGAGCATAAGCACAGCAGATGATTTCATCTCGGCTGCCAAGGCAATAAACGGCGAGAAAATTTCCGTAACGGTTGAACGCGCAGGCAAGACTCATCAGTTCAACCTTCAGCCCGTTATGAGCCTTGACGGCACATGGAAGCTCGGACTTATGCTGCGCGACGGCATAAGCGGCGTAGGTACTCTTACCTTCTACGACCCCGAAACGGGAATCTACGGCGCACTCGGTCACAGCATAAGCGATTCCGATACGGGCAGCACGCTGCCCCTCGGTGACGGCAGTATCTATTCTGCGGAGGTAACCGGAATTACTCCCGGTGAGGTCGGCTCACCCGGTGCATTGGATGGCTGCGCAGATGAGGCTGCAGCACTCGGTGACATTCAGATAAACTGCGGCTGCGGTATATTCGGTGCAGCAGAGCTTGACGGAAAGCCCATTGAAACGGGCGAAATCAAGGAGGGCAAGGCAACAATCCATTGCACACTCTCGGGCGATACCGTGAGCGAATATCAGATTGAAGTCAAGCGCGTGTACGAATCAGGCGGCATGCGCACCGTTCTTCTGACCGTAACTGACCCCGCGCTTATTGAGCAGACCGGCGGCATAGTCCAGGGTATGTCGGGCAGTCCGATAATTCAGGAGGGCAAGCTCGTGGGCGCTGTAACCCATGTTTTTGTAAATGACCCTACCTCGGGCTACGGCATAAGCATTCAGGATATGCTTGAGCAGGCGGCTCATTGCGACAAGGCAGCGTAAAAAAAGCAAGAGGCAAGCTGAGCTTGCCTCTTGTCTTCTATTTATTTGTTGTAATCGGAAAGTCTTTTAATACTGCCCGTACCCTGCGGAATATAATTATCTATGTAGCTGAGTGCGTCCTCGGGCGTGTCCGCTATGTGATACAGCTTCATGCAGTTTTCGGACATAAACCTGCGCTGCGCGGTTGCCTCGAGCATCGCCTGCATAGGCGCGTAGTAGCCCTCGGTATTGAGAATTGCTATTGCCCTGTCGGTTTTTCCGAGCTGCTTTAGTGTGAGCATCTCGAAGAATTCCTCATAGGTGCCGATGCCGCCGGGAAGCACGATGCATGCTGAGGACTGCTCCTCCATAAGCTGCTTGCGCTCGCGCATGGTTTCGGTGAAAAGCAGCTGCGTGCAATGCTCGTAAAGCACACCGGGCTCATCGAAGAACTTCGGCGCAATGCCGATTATCCCGCCGCCTGCGCTGTGCACTCCGCGTGCAACCGCTCCCATAAGTCCCTCTTTGCCGCCGCCGAACACAAGGCTGTGTCCCGCCTGCGCCATAAGATATCCGAGCTTTTCCGCCTGCTCATAGTAAACCGCATCGAGTCTGGCGCTTGATGCGCCGTAAATGCAGATTTTCATCAGTCGTCCATATCCTCAAATGCCTCAAGGCCCTTCTTTGCCTCGGGCTTGTTATCGCCGTGCTTTACAAAGAGCATGGTGACAAAGCTGAGTGCGACGAATATTGCCGCATAGGGGAACAGAACCTTGTAGCTGATGTTGCGCATGAGGAAGCCTGCGAGAACGGGGGTGACTACCTGTGCTGCCATTGAGAAGGTGTAGTAGTAGCCGGTGAACTTGCCGATATCCGAGCCCTTGCACATCTCAACAACCATAGGCAGGGAGTTTACATTGATTGCCGCCCATGCAAGACCTGCGCATGCAAAGACTACGAACATAATAATGGTAGATGCCGAGGTCATTGCCGCGGTGGTGAGCACAAAGCCGAGTGCGAAGCTGCCTGCAAGCAGAATGATGCCTGTCATAATGACTCTCTTTCTGCCGAGCTTGGATGCGAGAATGCCGATGGGGATGTAGCTGATGATTGCGCCTGCGTTTGCAACGAGCAGATAAGTTGATGCCTTGCCGAGCTTTTCGCCCATTACCTGGTCAACATAGGTGGTGAACCATGTTTCAACTGCGTTGTAGCCGATGAACCACAGTGCGATGGACAGAAGCAGGAAGATAAGGCTCTTCTTTACTGCCTTGGGCAGAACCTCATCGCCGCTGCCGTCATCCTCTGCGAGATTCCACTCGGGATGCTTTGCCTCGAGCTTGCGCTGCTCCTCAACGAGCTTAGGCTCCTTGACGGTGAGGAAAAGCACCGCAACGGATACGAACATAACCGCCGCAATGACAATGAACATAGGCTGATAGTTTACATGCTCAAGTGCCGCAACCTTGCTGTTCGGGTACATAAATGCGGCAACGCCGAGATACAGAACGCCGCCGACTGCACCCATGAGGTTTATAATTGCATTGCCCTTACTGCGCAGAGGCTTCGGGGTAATGTCGGGCATGAGAGCAACCGCGGGAGAGCGGTAGGTTCCCATTGCGACAAGCAGCAGACCGAGCACGATGACAAAGGATGCGGTCTTGAAGCCGCCGGGTGCTGCGGCATAACTGTTGTCAATAATGGGAAGAATGTTCATCAGGATAATCGCAAGACCCGTGCCGAAAAGGATGTACGGCATACGCTTGCCTATTTTGGTGTTGGTCTTGTCCGACAGCGCGCCGAACAGAGGCAGCAGGAACAGCGCGAGGATATTATCCGCAGCCATAATTGCGCCCGACCAGGTTTCGTTCATGTGGAAGGTCTTAGTCAGAATAAGGGGCACGATGCCGTTATACATCTGCCAGAATGCGCAGATGGACAGGAACGCAAAGCCTGTCAGAATAGTGCGTTTGTTGTCTAACTTCATATGGAAACCTCCGTTAGCTGATTAGCTGAGTTCACGGATATTTTACAACAAAAGGAACATCAACACAACAATATTTTTACCATTTGTATTTGACCGCACCCGTAATTGGGTGTAATATGAAATCAGATATAAATACGGAGGTGCTCAAAATGTTAAATTCCGAAAAGCTTCTCCTCGGCGCTTCGCTTGTCGGCGCCGCTGCAATCGGAGGCTTTGTTTTCCTTATCGCGCCCGGCAAGATAAGCAAGAGAAAAAAAGCTCCGTTTATGTATAAGAACTTTGCTCACCGCGGGCTTCACAAGCGCGACAAGAGCATTCCCGAAAACTCTCTTGCCGCATTTGATGCAGCCGCCTCTTACGGATACGGCATGGAGCTTGATGTTCAGCTCTCCAAGGACGGTCAGGTGGTCGTTTTCCACGATGATACCCTCAACCGCGTCTGCGGCGTTGACGCAAGAGTTGACGAAAAAACATACGATGAGCTCAGTAAAATGAGCCTGTGCGGTACGGAGGAAACCATTCCCCTCTTCTCCGAGGTGCTGAAAACCGTACGCGGCAGAGGACCGCTTATCGTTGAGCTTAAAAACGGCAAGCGCAATACCGAGCTTTGTGAAAAGACCTATGCCCTGCTTCGCAGATACAGCGGCGAATACTGCATCGAAAGCTTCAACCCCATCATCGTGCGCTGGTTCAAGCGCAACGCCCCCGAGGTTGTGCGCGGTCAGCTTGCCAATCCCCCCGAGGGCTACAAGGGCGAGGTAAACGCAGTTGCGGGCTTTGTTCTCGGCAATGTGCTGTTAAACTTCCTTGCCCGTCCGCAGTTTATTGCCTACAAGATTGCACCCAAGCCTTTTGCGGTTAAACTCTGCGAGGTGCTCGGCGCGATGAAGGTCTGCTGGACCTCTCACGAGTGGATTAACGAGAAGTCAAACGATGTTGTCATTTTTGAATTCTACAAGCCCAAGCTCAAGTTCAAGAAATAAATCAAAATCCGCAGTGCGTAGCTAATGCACTGCGGATTTTTTATATTATAGACATCATAACAAGCAGCACTGCGAGGAAGGCAAAGTTGTAAACAGAAAACTCCGCGACAAACTTTCCCGCCTTGTGCGGCTCGTGGCGCAGATACTCGTGGAAGGTAATAAGGCTTGCAAGCGAGGCAATAAGCGTGCCCGCACCGCCTATGTTTACACCGACCAAGAGGTCCGCGTAATTTGCCGTAAACTGCGACAGCAAAATTGCCGACGGCACATTGCTTATCACCTGACACGACAGCGCTGAAAACAGAAGCGTGTTTTTGTCCATAAGCGCGGAGAAAAACTCCTGCACGGCATCTATCCTCGCCATATTCCCCGCAAAAACGAAGAAGAAAACGAAGGTTAAAAGCAGCGAATAGTCAACCGACTTCAGCGCATGGCGGTCTGTGATTATGAGTACAAGCGGTATTACAGCAAGACCTATCCAATACGGCAGCAGGCGCAGAACAATTGCAACCGAAAGCGCAAACAACGCAAGATAAAGCGCCGTTGAGCGCTTTTCAAGCTCAGCCTTTTCACCGTTTATTGTCATAGGCTCGGGCTTTACGAAAACGCAGCAAAGCGTAATGAGCAGCATTGAAGCAAGAAACGGCGGAAGCATAATTTTTATAAACTCGGGTGCGGCAATATTGTATTTTGTGTAAAGGTAGAGATTCTGCGGATTGCCGAAGGGCGTGAGCATACCGCCGAGGTTTGCCGCCATATTCTGCATTATGAATGTGAAGGAAAGATACCTCTCCTTGCCCGTTGAGCTCAGCACGAAATAACCGAGCGGCAGGAAGGTCAGAAGTGCGGTATCGTTAGTTATCAGCATTGAGCCGATGAAGCTGATATACACAAGCGCGAGAATGCACATACGCGTTGTCTTGAAGCGCTCGACTATTCTGCAGGCGAGTATGTAAAAGAAGCTCACATCGCGCAGGGCACATACAACCGCAAGCACGCAAAAAAGGCAGGTCAGCGTCTTGAAATCAAAGTAGCCGGCATACTCACTGTCAACGGGCACGAATATTGCCGTAACAGCCGCTGCCGCAAATGCCGTAAGCACCATTATGTGATTTTTGGCAAAGCTTTTAAGGCGCAACGATGTTCCTCCTCTTCTTAATCTCACAAATTCGGTATTATATCACCAATTCCCCATAATTCAAGGAAAACGCACCATTTCCGTACGCTTATCACTACACTGTTGCTTTATCGCCGCGTTTCGATACATTTTCTGTGGATTTTGCTACAGTATCGTCTTGCCGCAATGCCTTATCCGTCTTGACTTTTTGCCGATTAGTAGGTATTATTATGATACAAAATCAGTGAAAGACGAACGCCATGAAAGCAAAATCAGTAATCAAAATAATAATATTCGTCGCAATTGTTGTCGCAGTCGGCGTGTATCTGTACATCAGGTCTGCAGGCACTGCTGAGATAACTCTGTACAACTCCCGTTCTATGATGGATTGGAAGCTTGGCGGTGAAATCAACGGCATTTTCCATGAGGACGATGCAATGACCTACGACCCCGAGCATTTTGAGTTCTTCTGCGATGTCAACGGCAGCGGCATCAAGAGCATTGCAACAGGCAGCCGCTACTACCTCGATTATTACAGAGGTGCCTACCGCGTTGTCGGCTTTTCCACAACTGCTGACTACTACTCCGTTATGGGTATCCGCATCGGCGACACCGAGCTTGATGCAACAGCCTTGCTTCTTAACAGCGGCTACAGCATGAACGGCGGCGGCCTTGACTACTGCCGCGCAATTGACGGAAAAATTACCGTTTACCTCGACTTTGAGCACGGTATAGTTACCGGCATGGCAGCATTTTTGAAATAAGCAATTCACACCGAGCGAAAATCGCTCGGTGTTTTTCAAGGAGAGAATTATGAACAGATATCTTGATGTATCACCCGAGGTTCTCGAGGCACTCAGAAGCGGCAAGCCCGTTGTTGCACTTGAAAGCACCATCATATCCCATGGTATGCCCTACCCCCGCAATGTTGAAACCGCACTTTTGGTTGAAAAAACCGTTCGCGAGCACGGCGCTGTACCCGCAACAATCGCAATCATCGGCGGCAGACTCAAGGCAGGTCTTTCAGCCGAGGAGATTGAATATCTCGGAAAATCGGGCAGAAATGTCGCAAAAGCAAGCCGCCGCGACTTATCCGCGCTTGTCGCACGCAAGGCAGACGGTGCAACTACCGTTACAACCACAATGATTATCGCACACATGGCAGGCATCAAGGTATTTGCAACGGGCGGCATCGGCGGCGTTCACCGCGGTGCAGAAACCACAATGGATATCTCCCCCGACCTTGAGGAGCTTGGCGCTACTCCCGTCATGGTTGTCTGCGCAGGTGCAAAGAGCATTCTCGACCTCGGTCTTACGCTCGAGTATCTTGAAACAAAGGGCGTGCCCGTAATCGGCTACGGCACCGAGGAGCTTCCCGCATTCTACACCCGTCACAGTGGCTTCGGCGTTGACTACCGCGTTGACTCCCCCGCGGAGCTTGCTGCAATGTTTGACGCTCAGCTTAATTTGGGTATGAAAGGCGGTATGCTCG
>JAZULF010000255.1:0-1948 GCA_045643645.1 Oscillospiraceae bacterium | reverse complement strand
GTGGTATTCAAAATGCGTGGTAATAATGCCGCTTTTGGGGTCATCGGCGGGGTGCTGCACAGGACAGAAGTCCGTTACATCCATATCCTGCGGTACAACAACAAGGCCGCCGGGGTGCTGACCGGTTGAGCGCTTTACGACTACAAGGCCCTTTGCAAGTCGGTTCTCCTCCGCCTTTGTGACCTTGAGCTGTCGCTCCTCGAGGTACTTTTTGACATAGCCGTAAGCGGTTTTTTCAGCAAGCGTGCCGATTGTACCCGCTCTGAAAACATGGTCGGAGCCGAAAAGCTCTTCAGTATATTTATGTGCCTGCGCCTGATATTCGCCTGAGAAGTTAAGGTCGATATCAGGTGTTTTTTCGTTTCCGGGGAAGCCGAGGAAGGTTTCAAACGGAATGTCAAAGCCGTCCTGACGCATAAGCTCACCGCAATCGGGACAGTTTTTCGGCGGCATATCCGCGCCGCAGCCGAATGAACCGTCGGTTATAAACTCCGAGTGCCTGCACTTCGGGCAGACATAGTGCGGCGGCAGCGAGTTAACCTCGGTGATGCCCGACATATACGCAACGATTGACGAGCCTACACTGCCTCGCGAGCCGACAAGGTAGCCGTGCTCAAGCGAATTCTGAACGAGCTTCTGTGCGCTCATATAGATAACATCGTAGCTGTGGTCGAGAATTGTGTTCAGCTCGGTGTCAACGCGGTCCTTGACGATTTCAGGCGGGTTTTCGCCGTAAATTGACTGCATCTTGCCGTATACAAGGTCCTTTAGCTCCTGCGCGGAGTTTTCAATCTTCGGCGGGAACAGCTCCTTGGGCAGCAGCTCGATTTCATCGACCTGCGCGGCAATTGCGTTCGGATTTGTAATGACGACCTCCTTTGCAACCTCGTCTCCGAGATATGCAAACTCGTCGAGCATCTCATTGGTGGTGCGGAAGAATATCGGGCAGCCGCGGACAGCATCGCTGAATTTCTTAGCTGCCTGCAGTATCTTGCGGTACTGCTCGTCCTCGCTGTCGAGGAAGTGTACATCGCTTGCGGCAACAACGGGCTTGCCGAGCTGTCTGCCGATATCGAGTATGCGGCGGTTATAGTCCTGCAGCACCGTTTCATCGCTGACAACACCGTTATCGATGAGGAATCGGTTATTGCCGATGGGCTGAATTTCGAGATAGTCGTAGAAAGATGCAATGCGCTTGAGTTCTGCATCGGATGCACCGTGCATAACCGCGCCGTAAAGCTCTCCCATTCCGCAGGAGGAGCCGACAAATATACCCTCGCGGTGCTTAATCAGCAGACTCTTGGGTATTGTGGGTGTCTTGTAGAAGTACTTGAGGTAAGACTGTGAAACCATCTCGTAGAGATTTTTTAGACCTACCTTGTTCTTGACAAGCAGAATCATATGGCGCGATTTGCTATGGTCGGCAGGCTTGATTTCGCGGTATATTCGCTGAATATCATCAACTGTCTGTGCGCCCTTTTCGGCGAGCATGGGCAGGAATCTGCCCATTATGCGTGCAACGACAAGCGCATCGTCCGAGGCTCTGTGATGGTTGAAATCGGGCAGGCTCAGGCGGTTTGAAACAATGTCGAGCTTATGGCGCTTCAAGTCGGGCAGAAGTGCATGGGAAAGCGCAAGAGTATCGAGGTAAACAGGCTCAAACTCAATGCCGCTGCGCGCTGCTGCTGATGCCATAAAGCCCGTGTCGAAGTCCGCATTATGCGCAACAATGGGTCTTCCGCCGACGAATTCGAGGAATGCCTTCATTGCCTCAGCCTCGCTCGGTGCACCCTTGACATCCTTATCGGTGATGCCTGTAAGCTGCGTAATCTCCGCAGGAATGTGCATTCCCGGGTCGACAAAGGTGTTGAAGCTTTCCTTGACCTCGCCGCCTGCAAAAATTACAGCGCCGATTTCGGTCATACGGTCGGAGCCAGCGTTGAGGCCC
>JAZULF010000254.1:0-2255 GCA_045643645.1 Oscillospiraceae bacterium | reverse complement strand
TCGCCGACCTGACGCATAGTGTCAATAACCTGGTCGGCGGGGATTGCGCTTGTGATGCCCGCAAGCGCCATATCGGCAGCCGACAGCGCGTTGACCGCACCCACAACATTGCGCTTGACGCAGGGAATTTCAACAAGACCGCCTACGGGGTCACATACAAGACCGAGCAGGTTTTTAAGGGCCATTGCGCAGGCATCTGCCATCTGCTCGGGTGAGCCTCCGCGAAGCGCAACAAGTGCCGCTGCCGCCATGCCCGAGGCAGAGCCTATCTCCGCCTGACAGCCGCCCTCAGCGCCCGCAATGCAGGCACGGTTGGCAATGACCTGACCTACACCAGCTGATACATAGAGCGCGTGTATGATATCGTCATCGGAGCAATCATTCTCCTCGCAGTAGGTGTATAAAAGTGCGGGCAGCACGCCGCATGCACCTGCGGTGGGTGCGGCGACAATTCTTCTCATGCAGGCGTTTGAGCAGCCCATCATAAGTGCGCGTGCAATGACCTTTGATACAAACGGACCGCAGAGCGTGTTGCCGCCCTTTACATAGGCGTCCATAATTCCGCCCTCGTGACCGACGAAGCCGCTTGCGGACAGCATATTCGGGTCGTACGACTCAATTGAGCTTCGCATTACCTGCCATATGCTTTGCATCTTATCGAGTGATACCTCGGGGGCAATGCCCTGCTCATCGGCATCAGCCTCAAGCACAATCTGCCAAAAGGGTTTGTCCTGCTGCTTGCACAGCTTTATTATTTCTTCAATGGAGTGAAATGACATAGCTTTTTCCTCCCGTCAGAGCTTAACATTAATGTATGTTGCCTTGAGTACGCCGTCAAACTTCTCAAGCACCTGCACCATCTCGCGCGAGAGCGCATGGTCAATCTCGTAGACCATAACAGCAGTGCCGCCTCTGCGGTCTCTGAAAAGCTGCAGGGTTGCGATGTTGACGGAGAGGGAGGCTAAGAACGATGAAACATCGGCTACAAGACCCGGACGGTCCTCGTTGTAGATTATAAGTGTGTTGCTCTCGCCGCTGAAGCTGACATCGACGCCGTCAAGCTTGTTGACCTTAATTCTGCCGCCGCCGAGTGACGATGCCTGAACGGTTACTGTGCGACCGCCGCTGCCGTACAGAGTCAGCAACGCAGTGTTGGGATGCGCTCCGCGAAGCTCGGTGGGCTCGATTGAAAAGTCCATTCCGCATTCTTCGGCAACGCTGAAGCTATCGGGTATGCGGTCATCATCGGGTTCCATACCGAGAAGTCCTGCGACAATTGCACGGTCCGTGCCGTGACCGCGGCCCGTGTCGGCAAATGAGCCGTGAAGATAGATTTCTGCCTTTTCGGGAGTTGTGCCGAGAAGCTGACGGGCGATAAGACCTATGCGCACGGCACCTGCGGTGTGCGAGCTTGAGGGACCGACCATTACGGGACCGAGAATATCAAAAATGTTCATAGAAGCACCTGCCTGCAAAAGCAAATTCTGTGATTTCAGTATAGTCAAAACCGCAGGGATTTGCAATAACACAGTTGCGGATAAACGCCGTTTTGCATTATAATATCAGCATACGGACAGACGGGGGTTAATATGAAAATCAGAAAATCAGATTTCAGTTGTAGACGCGGCCCGTTTATAATCCGCGGCAGGCAGTACATACCCGAGGGCGAAAAGCTGCCCATTTTTATCGTAAGCCACGAGTTTGTTATGGGGAGCTACACAACCCGCCGATACGCACGGCATTTCTCCGAATTGGGTTATGCCGCATTTTGCTACGATTTCGTGGGCGGAGCAACGCTCGGTCTAAGCAGCGGTAAGCACACCGATATGACAGTGCATACGGAAATTGAGGATTTAAGGGCGGTACTGAGCTATGCAAGAAGCTTACCGCAGACCGACAGCTCAAGGGTTTATCTGATGGGCTGCAGTCAGGGCGGACTTGTAAGCGCCCTTTTGGCAGCCGAGCTTGAAGATGAAATTTCTGGACTTATACTGTTTTACCCCGCACTGTGCATACCCGATGACTCAAGAGCGGGTAATATGATTTTCAATACACATTTTGACCCAACCTGCGTTCCCGAAACCATAAAATGCGGCCCGTATACATTCTCGGGCGAGTATCCTGCGTCGGTTATGGATATGAATGTATACGAGGTAATTTCAAAATACAAGGGACCTGTCTTCATTGCTCACGGCACAAAAGACGGCATCGTAATGCCATACTACTCGCAGAAAGCTAAGGAATTATACGAAAAC
>JAZULF010000253.1:0-2943 GCA_045643645.1 Oscillospiraceae bacterium | reverse complement strand
CTCCCTTGGGGGAGGTGGCAAAATCTTTGATTTTGTCGGTGGGGGTGACCCTCTGTCTGTTTTTGTCAGCTATTTATATATTCTGACAGGTTTTTTACCTCGCATCCCTTTTTTCTGTAATAATCAAGCATTTCGTCAATCAGATCAAGGTTATAGCTTGTAACGCAGTCGGAAATAACATGTACGGTATAGCCTGCCTTGGTCATATTAAAGCAGGTGGATTTTACGCAGGCAGTTGCATCGGCACCTGCTACATAAAACTCACTGATTTCATTATCGGCAATAAATGCGGTAAATGCCTCACTTGTGAGTGCGTTGCTTTTGGTTTTCACAAAAATGTTCTCGGAAACGACCTTCATCTCGGGTACAAGCTCTGCACCCTTGGTATCGGGCTTGAAGGTGCGGGTGCCTGCGGTGATGTTGTTGTGCTTTATGTACACAATGTGCATTCCGCTTTTCACCGCCCAGTCAATAGCGGTGTTGATGCCCTCAATGATGTCCCTGTAGTGCTTTGTTATGTCGTTCTGAATGTCAATGACAACAAGTGCCTTGCTCATATTTTCCCTCCGTAGATTCTATTTTCCGTATTTGCGCCCCTGCACGATATCGTGCTCCTGCATATAGCGGTTAAAGCCGTTGAGCACGCGGTGCTTGTCGGCGCTCCACATCGGCGCGATGAGCGTTTTCTTGTCGCCGTCACCTGTAAGGCGATGGATTATAATATCGGGGCGCAAGCGCTCCAAGCACTTGCCGAGAAGCTCAAAATATTCGTCCATACCGAGCACAGTGTAATCGGTGTCGGCAAGGCGAGTGCCTTTAAGGATATGCAATAGCTGCAGCTTAACCCCCTGCACCTCGTGCGCGGATACAAAGTCAACGGTGTTCAAAATGTCCCGCTCGGTTTCGCCGGGCAGACCGAGAATTATATGGACAATGACCTCAATGCCCTCCTTGCGCAAAAGCCGCACCGCCCCGGTGAAGGCGGAATTATCGCAGCAGCGGTTAATGTACTGCGCGGTTTTCTCATTTGATGTCTGCAGACCGAGCTCGACAAATACGGGCATTTCGCGGTTTAACTCGCCGAGCAGGGCGGCAATCTTTTCATCAATGCAGTCGGGGCGCGTTGCAATGCTAAGCGCGCAGACTCCCTCGGCACTCATAGCCGCACTGTAAAGCTCGCGCAGCTTATCAAGCGGTGCGTAGGTGTTTGTAAAGGACTGAAAGTAGGCAATGTAGCCGCAGTCATCGGGCACCTTGCTCTTGACGCGCGCCTTTGCCTTTTCAAGCTGTGCAGCAATATCGCTGCCGCTTTCGGCAAAGTCGCCCGAGCCTGCCTCGGAGCAGAATATGCAGCCGCCGACACCCTTTGTGCCGTCGCGGTTAGGGCAGGTGAAGCCCGCGTCAACGGCAAGCTTGTACATCTTTCTGCCGAAGCGCCGTTTGAGGTATTCGTTCAGTGAATTGTATCTTTCCATAGCCCGCTCGTCAGAACAGATATACCCTCATCTCGTAAGGTCTTAAGGTAAAGCCGTTGGAAATTACGAAGCAAGACTCGTAGTTGCCGAATACCTGCTTTTCCTCGTCAAGCACAATGCCCTCGGGGGCATCGAAGCGCACGGACTTTTCGGTGAAGGAGCAGATGACGAGGAGCTTTTTGCCCTCGTAGTTGCGCTCGTAGACATACAAATCCTTGCTCTTGGGCATATGCTCGATATAGTCGCCGTAGATTACCACGGGATTGTCGCGCCTGAACTGCAGAGCACTGCGGTAGAAGTTGAGAATGCTGTTCGGGTCATCAAGCTGACTTTCAACATTGATTTCGCGGTAGTTGTCGTTTACCACAAACCACGGCTTTACCTCGGAGAAGCCGCCGTAAACCTTGTCCGACCACTGCACGCAGGTGCGCGCGTTATCGCGTGAGGACTCCTGCGCCATCTTCAGCACCTTGCCCTGCGGGAAGCCGAGGCTGCGTGCAATGCGCGCATTGTTGTGCACCTGAATGTCGATGTAATCGTCGAGTGTGGGCAGGGGAGTGTTGACCATACCGATTTCCTGACCCTGATATACAAAGGGTGTGCCGCGCTGGAAAAGATAGCTTGCCGCGAGCATCTTGCCGCTTTCAACGCGGTACTTCTCGCTGCCGTAGCGGCTGATTATGCGCGGATGGTCGTGGTTTTCAAGATACAGCGAGGTCCAGCCCTTGCCGTACATTGCCTTCTGCCACGAGGAAAATGCCTTCTTGAGCTTTACGAGGTTGAAGGGGCGGCGGATAAAGTCGGTTATGAAGCAGTCTGCCTCCATATGATTGAAGTTAATCATCATATCCAGCACCTTGTCGGGCCCCTCTTTGACATAGTTGAGGGCAACCTCGGGACCGCTGCGCGGACCCTCGCCGACGGTGAAGCAGTCATAGAAATCCAGAACATCGTGCTTGAACTCCATAAGGTACTCGCGCACCTTGGGCAGGTCGGTGTAATACTGCATACCCGTAGCGGCAGGCAGCTTAATCTTTGCGCTGGGCAGACCCTCCTCCTTGGCTATGAAGGTGATGACATCCTCACGGAAGCCGTCAACGCCCATATCAAGCCAGAAGCGCATAATGTCCTTGACCTCCTCGCGCACCTTGGGGTTTGCCATATTGAGGTCGGGCTGCTTCTTGGAGAAGATGTGCATATACCACTCGTCGAGGTTTTCATCATACTCCCATGCGCGTCCCTCGAAAAGACTGTCCCAGTTGTTGGGAGGACTCTTTTTGCCCTTGCCCTTGCGCCAGTAATAGTAATCATGGTAGGGATTGTCCTTGCCCTTTTTGCTCTCGATAAACCACGGATGCTCATCGGAGGTGTGGTTTACAACGAGGTCCATAAACACGCGCAGACCGCGCTCGTGTGCGCCGTCAAGCACCTGCTTGAATACCTCAAGATTGCCGTAGTCGGGGTGAAT
>JAZULF010000252.1:0-20505 GCA_045643645.1 Oscillospiraceae bacterium | reverse complement strand
CTCGTGCGGCGGCGAAATCACGCTCAACTGCAATGTGCGCACCAACAAAGACGGAAAAATGGAACTGAAATGTCCCAACTGCGGAATATGGTTCGTTTTTGAATGACAAAAGCAAAGAATAAAAAATCTAAATTAAAAGGAGAAATCACAATGGAAGACAAGAAAATTCTGAGCAGCGAAGAACTGGAAAAGGTAGCCGGCGGCAATGCTGACGACCGCACTATACTCCAGAAGCTTGCATCTTACAGTTGCAGTTTAAATGCGGGGGGGACTCTGACGCATAATCACTGGCTTACCGATGCCGCTGAAAATGTGGACAACGCTATCCGCCGCCTGAAAGATAACGACAGGCTCGGTGCATCTTGTGCTATAGAAATAGCGATGAACTTAATCGACCAAACGAGTGGTTACTCGGATCTTTATTACAAGCTCTACGATGTCGATAGAGAGATTACAAGGTCGCTGTGATAAAAGCGGGATATATCACGCTTGAATAATGGAGCATCATATACTTAAAAGCTTGTAGGGAAGGGAGAAAATATGGAGATTCTCAACAAATTCAGAAAAGCGGCAAAAATCAGAAATGCAATCGGCCTGCTTATTGCGGGCATTGTGCTTGTTGGCATAAGCATTTTTATAATGCGCGCACCTAAGGTTGAATATGTCACAGCAACCGCTGCAATTGTTGATATTCAGGTTGAGCACGACGATATTGAAAATTCCGAGGTATACACCGTTTTTGTTGATTACACGATTGACGGGGTCGATTATAAGAATGTCGAGTACGGCAGCTACAGCTCATCTATGTCTGTCGGCGATACCGTTGATATCGAATATGACCCTGCAGACCCCTCACATATTCAGGCACCCGGCTCGGATATGATTCCGTACATTCTTCTTGCCGTAGGTGCTGTGTCATTCGTAATAGGCGTTGTTTCTACCGTAAAGAGCTTCAAGCAGAAGGCATCCGATTTGAACGAGTACAACCGCGTTGATATGAGTAAGGCTTCCGAGGAGAAAATTGAGGAAATACTAAACAACGCTGAGCCTGTAAACAGCTATATCTTCCACTTTGACAAGAATATCAAGCAGGGTTATCAGCTTGAGGATGCAGAGCATCGCACGATTTACGAGGCAAATATGACCAAGTTCGCGGTTGCAAAGCCCTTCGTATTTGATTTCATCAACCATATTTCAGGCAGCGTCAAGACTATGAAAATCGGTCATACCATTGCAACGACCACGGGCATGGGTCAGGGCAATTTCGGCTACGCAGTTCCCATCAGCTCATCCTTCACCGTTGACGGCGTAAGCAACTGGGATTATCTTGCTGAAAACGGCTTCGGCTTTGATTTCAGAATGAACGGCATCAAGCCCTGCTTTGATGTTATGCACTACGGCGTGAATGTTGCTTACATCGAAACCGCAGGCACCGAGGCACTTAATGAGGGAACAAAGAATCCTCTTGCAAAGCTGCCCGTAAACGGTATTTTCCGTGTTGAGTGCAGAAACTCCGACCTCGATATGGTCTTTATGACCTGCTTCTCCATAGCAAGAGCAATCTTCTACGAAAATATGGATTAAGCATTTGAACATTAAAAAGCCATCACATTCAGCTGAATGTGATGGCTTTTTGCAGTGAGGCAGGGGGTGGTATGTCAATTTGCAAAAAAATATTTCAAAAAATTTAGTTAAAATTATTGAAATAAATTGTTGCGAACAGCAAAGCCCGATGATAGAATAATCCTGCACAAAAAATAATCGGGAGGTGCTGCGTATGGATTACTCGGCGGCCAATGCCTCGCTGTGGAATATTATAATTCAGCTTGGCTATATAGCAGGTGCAATAATTGTTGCGGGATTTTTGAGGAACAAAATTGAATTTATCAGAAAAAGCATGATGCCGGTTGCGGTAATCGGCGGTTTTCTCCTTCTGATACTCAAGGTTGTCGGCGTAATATCAATAGATGCCAATATGCTTGAGATGATTGTTTATCACTGCATCGCGCTTGGCTTTATTGCAATGTCGCTGCGCGTTACAAGCGGCAAAAAGTCAGAGGCAGGCAAGCTAGCGGGTATGAAATCCGGCGCAATAATAGTCGGGACATATCTCACGCAGGGCATTGTCGGTCTGTGCATTACAATCGGCCTTGCGTATACCTTTATGCCCGGTATGTTCAAGGCAGGCGGTCTGCTTCTGCCTATGGGCTTCGGTCAGGGACCCGGACAGGCAAACAATGTAGGCACAACCTATCAGGCACTCGGCTTTAAGGGCGGACACAGCTTCGGCCTTGCAATTGCTGCGGCAGGCTATATCTGTGCCTGCGTGGTAGGCGTTATTATTATGAATATGCTTGCACGCAGAGGAAAAATAAGCAATGAAAGACGAAGCAGAACAGATGATGACCTCACGGTAGGCTTTTTCCAGGATAAAAACGAGCTTCCCGTGTCCGACTCAATTGACAGACTTTCGGTTCAGCTTGCACTTGTACTGCTTGTGTATCTGCTGACCTATCTCACCACATGGGGACTCACCTCGGGCATCTCCGCAATATCTGAGGGACTTGCAAATACGCTGAATACCTTGCTTTGGGGCTTTAATTTCATCATAGGCTCGGCACTTGCAATGCTTGTGCGCACCTTGCTCAATAAGGCGAAGAATGCAAAGGTTATCGAGCATCAGTATCAGAACAATTATCTGCTCAACCGCATTTCGGGATTCTTCTTCGATATAATGATAGTTGCGGGTATTGCGGCAATCAACCCCGAGGAGCTCAGCGGACTGTGGATTCCGTTTGCACTGCTTGTCATTGCGGGAGCGGTGTTCACATGGCTGTTTCTGTCGCTTGTCTGCAAGGCGGTTTATAAGGATTACTACTACGAGGGACTTATCTCGATGTACGGAATGCTGACGGGCACTATCGGCTCGGGTATACTGCTGCTGCGTGAGATTGACTCGGAGTTTGCAACCCCCGCCGCAAACAATCTTGTGTTGGGCAGTACCTTCGCAATAGTATTCGGCGCACCGGTGCTTTTGCTTATCAGTCTTGCTCCGAAGTCGAATATGATGTGTCTTGTAACGCTCGGACTTGCAGTTGTATATCTCGCAATAATGCTGCTGGTTATCTATAAGGCAGGAAAAAAGAAAGCAAAATAATAAATAAAAGGACTTGTTTTCAAGTGAAAACAAGTCCTTTTTGTCACTCAATCCAGCGGCACTTTTCCATATCAACTCTGCCGTCGGGCAGGAAGGGAACACCCTCGGCTACAAGCCGTGCCCTGCGCAGCCCGGCGTATTCGCCGCCCGTAATTTCACCGTCAGCCTTGACAACCCGCTGCCACGGCAGCTCATCGGGACAGCTGTGCATTGCCCAACCGACCTGCCTTGCGGCTTTAGGCGCACCGAGCATCCACGCAATCTGACCGTAGGACACAACCTTGCCGTACGGGATTTTTTCAACAATGTCATATACCTGCTCGAAAAACGGCTTCATAAAAATCTCCTGAAGTATCAATGCGTTTATTATAGCATAAAAGCGGCAGCTTCGTCAAAAAAGCGCTCAGAGAAAAGCTCTGAGCGCTTTAGCTTTATTTCTGCTTATGAGTTACTTCTTAACAGCTTTCTTAATGATATTGCCGCTGCGCTTTACAAGGCCCTCGGCCATCTTGATGGGCAGAGTCTCAAAGGTGCCTGCGTGCCAGTTGCGAACCTTCTTGAGCTTGATAGCGTCAAACTTGCACTTGGTGGTGCAGAGTCCGCAGCCGATGCAGAGGTAATCGTCAACCTTTGTTGCACCGCAGCCGAGGCAGCGTGCGGTTTCCTTGCGTACCTGCTCCTCGGTGAAGGTAACACGGGTGTCGGAGAAAGTATTTGCCTTTGCCTCGTTGTAGCCGTGAACCTGACGCTTCTCATGGTCGAAGCCGCCTACGCCTACAAGTGCGTGTGCCTTGTCAAGCTCGCGGTAAATTCTGCGGTCACGGCCTGCGGTGAGGGTCTGACCGGGATGTACATAGCGGTGCAGGGAAATTGCTGCTTCCTTGCCTGCTGCGATTGCATCGATTGCAAACTTAGGTCCGGTGTATACATCGCCGCCGACGAAGATGTCGGGCTGTGCTGTCTGATAGGTCAGCTCGTCTGCAATTGCGGTGCCCTTTTCGGTGACCTTAAGCTCGCCGATATCGAGCTTGCCCCAATCGACCTTCTGACCGATTGCGCAGATAACGGAGTCAGCCTTGACCTCGCCTGCGTCGCACTTGAGTGCAGCTGCCTTGCCGTTTTTGCCGATAATCTCAACGGGCTTGTGCTCGAATACGAACTTAACGCCCTCTGCCTTTGCCTCTGCAACCTCTTCGGGGTCAGCGGGCATATTTTCTTCTTTTCTGCGGTAAACGACGGTTACATCTGCGCCGAGACGGACAGCTGCTCTTGCAACATCCATTGCTACATTGCCGCCGCCGATTACTGCGACCTTCTTGCCGAGCTCGACCTTGTTGCCGAGGTTAACTTCACGCAGGAAGTCAACGCCGCCGAATACACCCTTGAGGTCCTCACCGGGAACGCCGAGAGGAGCGGACTTCTGTGCGCCGATTGCGAGGTAGAAGCCCTTGTAGCCTTCCTCGCGAAGCTGAGCGATGGTGATATCCTTGCCGACCTCAACGCCGCACTTGAACTCTACGCCCATCTCCTTGAGAATGTCGATTTCAGCATTCAGAACATCCTTTTCAAGACGGAAGGAGGGGATACCGAGAGTGAGCATACCGCCGGGAACGGGATTGCGGTCGAATACGGTTACGGGATAACCCTTGTTTGCGAGATAGTATGCGCAGCTCATGCCCGCAGGACCTGCACCGATGATGGCAATCTTCTCGGTGTAGGGACGGCCAATCTGGTTGACCATCTTGGGAATGTAGCGGGTTTCTGCGTTAAGGTCATGGTCAGCGATGAAGCGCTTGACCTCGTCAATTGCAACAGCCTCGTCAACGCTTGCTCTTGTGCAGGCATCCTCACAGCGCTTGTTGCAGATGCGTCCGCAGACAGCGGGGAAGGGATTTTCCTTCTTGATAAGCTCAAGAGCATCGGTGTAGCGGCCCTGAGCAGCCAGCTTCAGATAACCCTGAACGGGGATATGTGCAGGACATGCAACCTTGCAGGGGGCGGTGCCGCTGGGCAGAGTGTCCTCGCGGTTTTCGCGGTAGCCGGGGTTGAATGCCTTCTTTACGAAGACAGTATCGGTAACCTTGACATAGTCGGGGGGAGCAGTGTCGTTGGTGGCGCAGAGCTTCTGACCGAGCTTCAGTGCATTGCCGGGGCAGACCTCGACACACTGGGCGCAGGCAACACACTTTGCCTCGTCAACAACTGCAACAAAGTTTGAGCGGATAGCATCGCGTGCGCCGAACATCATACCTGCGCGCAGACCGAAGCATGCGCATGCGCAGCAGTTGCAGATTGCGGCGCTGTCGCCGGCTTCCTCAATGTTGGGAATATCGTGCATAAGACCGTTTTCTTCAGCGCGCAGAATAATCTCCATTGCTTCCTCGCGGGTAATCTGTCTGGCGCGGCCGGAGCGGATGTAGTGCTCTGCGCCTTTACCCATCTGTACGCACATATCCTCGTCGAGATGGCCGCAGCCATCACCGAGAGAGGTTCGTGATGCACGGCAGGAGCAGGGGGACACGGAGAAGGTGTCATACTTGTTCAGATAGTAGCTGAGCTTTTCGTAAGGCATGGCATCGGGATTGTCCTTAATTGCGCTCTCACAGGGGATAACGCGCATAAGACCGTAGCCGTTGGGGAGCAGGGGACCGAGAGTCTGCATACGCAGACGGGTGTATTCCTCGAATGCGCGGCCTACCTCGGGATGGGTTTCAAGCAGCTGCTTGTTGTTTACCATCATCTCCAGAATGCCGGGTGCGAAAATCTGCATGAAGTAAACATCGCCGTTGGCTTCTGCGCTGTATGTACGGCGGAAGACACCGTAGTCAACGAGATTATCGAGTGCGGGCTGAATTTCAGCAACGGTCTTGCCGACCTTCTTTGCCAAATATTCGGCCGTGCGTTCCTTGCGCAGACCGGCGGCAATGGCGATGTCGGCCTCGTCATCGCTTACGATATCAGCCATGCAGTAGTATTCCGGAGTGTTCTCGTCTATCTTGACGATGATACCGGAGGGACCGCCTATGATTTTTGCAAGCTTGACTATTTTAGGTCTTAATGTTGCCATAGAATATGCTCCTTTTGTTAAAATTTTAATGCGGTGAGTTTAGTTAATTATATCTTAAAAATTCAATTCATTTCAACCGACAAAGTGTACAATAATTCGTTCGTCTGATTGTATATAAAATTCATATATAATTGCAAATTTGTATGTTGATGAAATGAGATGATAATGTTATAATTATACTCGGTATAGACTAAAGTAAACTTTTTATACATATCTGAAAGGAGTATCCGAATGGTTACCAACAAAGAAAAACTGTTCCAGCTCGGCAAGAAGATGACCGACCGTGCAATGCAGCAGCTCGGCATCGAGAAGATTACCGAAGCAGATCCCGAATACTGGGGTCTGTGCAATATGCTCGATGACGATATGGTCGACATTGCTCTTGCAATGCCCAAGAACCGCGTTCCCGTAACTCTCGACGAGATGGTCAAGCTGACCGGATGGGAGAAGAACAAGCTCGATGCAAAGATGCAGGAAATGAGCGAAATCGGCATTATCGAGTACAACTGGGAGAATCCTACCCGCACCAAGCAGTACATACTGCCCCGTTTTGTTCCCGGCGCAGCAGAATTCCTGAATATGAAGCAGGCTCAGATTGAAAAGTATCCCGAGGTTACTGAGTTCTTCAACAATATGGCAAGACTTCCTCTGGAAGGCATCACTCAGCTGGTACCTCCCGGTGGCTCAGGCGTCGGCATGCATGTTGTCCCTGTTGAGAAGGCAATCGAGCATGAGTCAAAGTCTGTTTCCGTTGAGTATATTTCTCACTGGCTGAAGAAGTATGATTACTATGCAATAGGCCGCTGCTCCTGCCGTACCGTTGAGTCCTTCAATGGACGCGGCTCCGGTGATATGCCTGAGTACTGGTGCATTGCTGTCGGCGACTGCGCCCGTTACTGCGATGAGACCGGCAAGGACGGCATCTCCAATGCAACCTATGAGCAGGTTATGGAAGTTATCCAGCGTGCAGAGGAAGAAGGCTATGTCCACCAGATTACCAACATCGACGGCGAGGACAAGATTTTCGCTATCTGTAACTGCGCACTGGGTGTCTGCTACGCACTGCGTACCTCCCAGCTGTTCAATACTCCCAACCTCTCCGCATCTGCATACCGCGCACATGTTGAAGCAGAAAAGTGCGTAGCATGCGGCAAGTGTGTTGAGGTCTGCCCCGCAGGCGCTGCAAAGCTCGGTCAGAAGCTCTGCACCAAGAGCGGTCCCATTGAATATCCCAAGTTCCCCAACCCCGCAGACACCAAGTGGGGCAAGCACATGTGGAACGAAAACTACAAGGACGACAACCAGGTCAACTGCTATGACACCGGTACAGCTCCCTGTAAGGCTGCATGTCCTGCACATATCGCAGTTCAGGGCTACATCAAGATGGCATCTGAAGGCCGTTACCTCGATGCTCTCAAGCTCATCAAGCAGGATAACCCCTTCCCCGCAGTCTGCGGCAGCATCTGCAACCGCCGCTGCGAAGACGCTTGCACCCGCGGCAGCGTAGACGCACCTGTAGCAATCGACGAAATCAAGAAGTTCATTGCTGAGCAGGAGCTCAAGGAAAAGAACCGTTACATCCCCGCACGCCGTACCAGAAAGCTCTCCCTCGACGATTACGAGGAGAAGATTGCTGTTATCGGTGCAGGCCCCTCCGGTCTGAGCTGCGCATACTATCTTGCAAATATGGGTTACCCCGTAACCGTATATGACAAGAACAAGGAGCCGGGCGGTATGCTCACTCTCGGCATCCCCAGCTTCCGCCTCGACAAGAAGGTCGTCAAGGCTGAAATCGATGTACTCAAGAAGATGGGCGTTAAGTTCAAGTGCGGCGTTGAGGTCGGCAAGGACATCACCATCGAGCAGCTGCGTGAGCAGGGCTTCAAGGGCTTCTATGTTGCAATCGGCGCACAGAAGGCAGCTCCTCTCGGCGTTCCCGGCGAGGACCTCAAGGGCGTTATCGGCGGCATCGACTTCCTGCGTGAGATTAACCTCGGCAACACCGTTAAGCTCGGCAAGAAGGTCGCAGTCATCGGCGGCGGCAATGTTGCAATGGATGTTGCACGCACCGCAATTCGCCTCGGCGCAGATGTAACCGTAGTTTACCGCAGAAAAGAAGCTGATATGCCTGCTGATCCTGCAGAGGTTGCAGAAGCAAAGGCAGAAGGCGTTAAGTTCGTATTCGAGTACAAGCCCGTTGAGGTTGTCGGCAAGGACGGCAAGGTTGTTGCTCTTAAGTGCGACAAGGGCGAGCTCAAGTTCAACACCATTATCCCCGCAATCGGTCAGAAGATTGAATGGGGCGGCCTCGATACCGGCGCAATGGAAAAGGGCAAGAAGGGCAACGCTGTTGCTGACGGCTTCACCCTCCAGACCGCACAGCCCGACATCTTTGTCGGCGGCGACTGCATGACCGGTCCTAAGTTCGCTATCGACGCAATTGCGGCAGGTAAGGAAGCAGCTGAGTCCCTGCACCGCTATGTACATCCCGGCCAGAGCCTGACCCTCGCTCGTAACCGCCGCGACTTCATCGAACTCAACAAGAAGGATGTCGTTCTCGGCATTGAGAGCTTCGATAAGCCCGGCCGCCAGGCTGTAAAGCACGACGCCAAGAAGGCAAAGACGATGAAGGACGACCGCATCACCTTCACCGAAGAGCAGGTTAAGGCAGAGGCATCCCGCTGCCTCGGCTGCGGTGCAACCATCGTTGACACCAACCGCTGCATCGGCTGTGGTCTGTGCACCACCCGCTGCGAGTTTGACGCAATCCACCTCAGCCGCGACATTGAGGACGGCTCCGTAATGCGCACCTCCGAGGGCAAGTTCGGCGGCATCGTTCCTTACATGGCAAAGCGCGCAGGCAAGATTGCTATCAAGGAACTGAAGGAAAAGCTCGCAAAGAAATAATTTTACCGGAGGATTAATCCATGCATGAGCTTGGAACCGTGTTTTATATAATCAAGGAAGTTGAAAACCTCTGTGATGAGAATAATCTCACTAAGGTCGGCAGTGTAACTGTTCAGATTGGTGAGGTCAGCGGAATCATCCCTGAGTACATTGTTGACTGCTGGAACTGGGCCGTTAAGGAAACCAAGTACCTGAAGGAAGCAGAGCTCAAGGTTGAGAACATAGAGGCAGTAACCTTCTGCGAGGACTGTAAACAGACTTACCCGACGGTTAAGTATGCTAAGGTGTGCCCGTATTGCAAGAGCGAGAACACATATCTCGTAACCGGCAATGAGTACACGATTAAGGAAATTGAAGCCTGTTAGCATTAAATAAGAAAAGCTCCAACATCGATGATGTTGGAGCTTTTTTGTTATATTATCAGTATTCACGCTTCATGGTAGCAAGCCAGCCGATTACAAGGCTTGCGATTATATATATTCCCGAACCGAAGAGCGCTCTGTGCAAATCCTCGCTCTCTGCGGTGACGGATGCAATGCTGTGGCTTATGCTCTCAAGCCAATAGCTTGTAAGCTCAATCTCGCGCTCAAACAGTGCGGTGTCAGCAAGCTTGAGAACTACGGTTACCAACAGAGGAAGCACAACGCAGCATGCAATCGAGCCACCGGTTTTTTGAATTACGGAACAGATTGCATAGAATATGGAGGCATACGCAAGCACAACAGCAAGCTGATACAGCAGAATCTTTACCTGCTCAGCACCGAAGGAAGCATCTCCGTGTCCCCATATATATGTGCCGACTGCGTATGAGGCAAGGCAGCAGAAGGTTGACATAACAACTGCTGCAAGAATCACCGCGACAAACTTTGCGGCGTAGATGCTCAGACGGGAGTAGCCTCGTGTAAGAATGTTGCGGATAGTACCTGAAGTGTAGTCCTCGCAAACAAAAATAGCGATGAATATACCGAGCAGCATAGTGATTGAGGAAGTGGGAAGTGCCTCCATGAGACTTTTTATGCCGCTTGCATCAGGGCTTGTAATACCCAATTGGTCCTGCGCAAACTTTGCAGTGTAAACGGATAAGCCCGAAAGCAGCACAAGAATTGCGGTGCAGATATAAAAGCCGCGGCTTTGCATCAGCTTGCGGAATTCAAATCGTAAAAGCTTAAACATATCAACCGCCCAGCCTTTCTATGAAGTATTCCTCAAGCCTGTCTGACTGCACAACAAGCTGCTTGACCTTAATGCCGTGTCTGACAAGCAGGCGGTTAATATCAGCGCTTCTGTCGATAAGTGAGTACATGTAAATATCGTTGCCCTCAAGCTTGATTGAGCCTGCATCGGCAATGCAGGACAGAAGAGCAATAGCCTTCTTAGGCTTATCAACAACAATCTTGAGCTGATGACGGCAACGGATTTCAAGCTCCTCGGCGGATATCTGCTCAATCAGCTGACCGTTATTGATTATTCCGTAGGTGCTTACAAGCTTTGCAAGCTCGTCGAGAAGATGGCTTGAGATGAGGAAGGTGATGCCCTTTTCTCGATTGAGCTTGAGAATGACATCGCGCACTTCCTTGATTCCCGAGGGGTCAAGACCGTTAACAGGCTCGTCGAGAATGAGAAAATCGGGATTTCCGAGCAGGGCAATGCCTATACCGAGGCGCTGCTTCATACCGAGTGAAAAATTGCCGACCTTTTTTCTGCCTGTGTTATCAAGACCGATAAGCCTGAGAATGTTTTCAATTTCCTCGGTATCTGCGCCCGTGAGGATAGCAAAGCGCTTGAGGTTTTCGTAAGCACTGCAGTTTTTGTAAAGGCAGGGATATTCAAGCAGCGCACCGATGCGATGTCTTGCGGATGAAAGGGACTCACCGCCGAATAGCTCAATGCTGCCGGAGGTAGGCTCGGCAACACCGAGAACAAGGCGCATAAGCGTTGTCTTACCCGCACCGTTTTTACCTATAAAGCCGTAGATATCACCCTTTTTAATCTGCATACTGACTCCGTCAACGGCGCGCTTATCACCGAAGCACTTCGTCAGCTTATCCGTGCGAAGAACATATTCCAAAAAAATCGCCTCCCCGGGTGAATTGACATTTAAATACACTGGATATATTATTACATATAAGTTCAATAAAATCAACGATTTCAAGAGGTGCGGCTATGCCCGATATTAATATAATCGCTCGCATAAGCTCTCCGTTCAAAACAAAGTTCGGAGTGCCGAGGCAAAGCGGAGTAGTAAACGAAATAAAGGCACAGATTGTCTTTGAGCCTGAATACAGAAATCCCGATGCCGTGCGCGGTCTTGAGGAGTACTCGCACATTTGGCTCATTTGGCAGTTCTCCGAGGCGGTACGCAGCACATGGTCACCTACGGTAAGACCGCCCAGACTCGGCGGCAATGTCCATGTCGGCGTTTTTGCAACTCGCTCACCGTTCAGACCTAATTCAATCGGCCTGTCCTCGGTTGAGCTTGAGAAGGTTGAGTATACCGCAGACCGCGGACCCGTGCTGCATATCAAGGGCGCAGACCTTATGGATGGGACACCGATATTCGATATAAAGCCCTATATACCGTATGCCGACTCACACCCCGAGGCGTCGGGCGGCTTTACGGATAAGACAGAATTCCGCACACTTGAGGTTTTCATTCCCGAGTCACTTGAGAATGCAATGCCTGCTGAGAGTATGGCGGCGCTGAAGGGCGTTCTTGCAAACGACCCGCGCCCGCAGTATCACGCAGACCCCGATAGAGTGTACGGCTTCGTGTTTGCGGATTTTGAGGTGAAATTCAAGGTCTGCGAGAATACACTTACGGTTATAGATATAAAAAAAGCAGATGCTCAGTGAGCCTCTGCTTTTTTGATTTTTCTGTACATAAAAAGTGCCGCGGTAAGCGAGGTTGCATCGACAATGGGTTGTACCCACATACAGCCGTAAAGCGGTGCAATGGAGTCCATAATAAACAGCAGGGGAATGTCGAGCACGCCCTTTCGCAGTATAGATGCGATGAGGGATTCTCGTGCCTTGCCCATAGCCTGGAACTGAATAATCATCGGGTAGGATATGGACATAAGCGGCATAGCAAGCACCATTCTGCGCAGGAAGCCCGATGCGTAATCAATGGTGAGCGCATCATTGATGAAAAGTGCGGTCAGCTGCGGCGCGAGTATCTCATACACAACTACGCACAGTACCGAAAAGCTGACGGCAATAGTGCAGCCGAAGCGGAAGGCGGCACTTCTGCGCTCGTGATTTCCTGCGGCGTGGTTGTATGCAAGCAGCGGCAAAAGACCGTTTGCAAGACCGAGTGAGAAGAACAGCGGGACCTGGTCAATCTTTTTGACAATACCGAGTGCTGCAATAGCCTCGGTTGCGTAGCCTGCAACAAATTTAGCCTGTGCGGCAATAGCAACAACGGTGAGCGCCTGCTGAACTGCGGAAGGGAAGCCGATTGCAAGAATCTGCCCCATATTGCCCTTCGTCTTGCTCAAATGCTTCGGATTTATGCAAATGATTGAGGTTTTTCTGTGCCTGAAAATGTAGACGAAAAAATATGTAGCCGACAGCGCATTTGATATTGCCGTTGCAAGACCTGCGCCCTCTGCACCTAAGCCGAGAAACTGCGGCAGAACAAAGAACGGGTCGAGCACAATGTTTATAATGCAGCCGAGCGACACACCGAGGGATGCCGACATCGCGCTGCCCTCGGAACGGATAAGGTTTGCCGTCATCGAGCTCATTATTGTGAACGGTGCGCCGACAATGACGGTCCATTTGGCGTAGCCGAAGGCAAGCTCGTAGGTGCTTTTGTCAGCACCGCATATTGTGAGCAGCGGACGCGCAAATATCAGATACAGCAGCGCAGTTGCGAATGCGGAGATGATGCCCCACCAGAATGCAACTGCCGCAACCTGCTTTGCCTCGGTCTCGCGGCGCATTCCGAGCTTGCGGGCAATAAGACTTGCGCCGCCTATGCCGAACAGATTGGATACTGCCGTCAGCATGACAAACATCGGCGCAACTATTGTAACCGCCGCGGTCTGAGCGGGGGAGTTGAGCATGCCGACAAAATAGGTGTCGGCAAGGTTGTACACAACGGCAATCATCTGTGCTGCGATTGCGGGGGCAATCTGCTTGATAACCGCCTTGCGTACGGGCATTCTTTCAAATATGCTTATTCTTTCGTCTGTAGTCATTTCTGTCTCGATTTATAGCTTGAGATTTGCCGAAAGCGTATCGGCAATTGCTTTCACCGTCTGTGCGGTGATGGGGGAGTCCATACCCTCGGCGTTCAGCAGCTCGAGGAATTCATAAACGGAAGCACCATCAATCAGCTTCATATACATATCAAGTCCGCTGCCCTTTTGCTTAAGCTCCATGTTGTACAGAGCAAACGCGGCACTGTCGGAAACGCAGTAACTGATAACATAGTACGGAGAGGTAAACAGGTGGGGGATAGATATCCAAAGCAAGCCGACCTCGTCGCCGTATTCATCTCTGAAGCCGTATTCCTCGGAAAGCTCCTCGTAAATGGAATTGAGCTTTTCGACCGTAAGCTCACTGTCCTTCAGCGCAAATGCGCGCTGTTCGAATTCATTGAAGCTTGCCTGGTCAATGTAAAGGCTGAGCGTATCGAGCATCTTGTAATGTGTGAGCGCGTCCTTAGTACCGCCGCTTGCCATATTGCTGATTATGAGATACTCCATACCCTGCGAGAACATTTCGGAGGAGTCAAGGCTGCAGTTCATATCATAGTTTAAATATCTGTCAACATAGTGACCGAACTCGTGTCCGACTGTCAGTATATCATCGGAATAGCCCGAGGGACAGACAAAAAGATAAGGCGAGTCATAATCGTCAAGATATGCAACATAGGCCTGATTGTACTTGCTGTCGGAGGCACTGATATCATACAGATTATAATTCAGCATAAAATCAAGCGTTTCGTCAATGCGCCCGTCAAGACCTCTTACGGTGTCGGTCAGCGTGGAAAGAGTAGTGTCGGAATCCGTTTTTACAATGCCGTCAGAGCTTTCATACATACCGCCGCTGCTGGCTTTTTTATAAACGGGAACAATGTAGTCCTTTATAGCCTGCGTATAATCTGCGAGGTCATCGGGGGAGTAGCTGCGGCCGCAGCTGCGGTAGGCGTATTCCTCGTATGAGTCAAAGCCTTTCAGCTCGGCAATTTCACGCCTGACCTTAATGAGCTCGATGTATATCTCACCCATATCCTTGTTGTGCTTTTTATAAGAATCAAGGTCGTTTTCGAGGTTTAGCTCAATATAAAGCTCGCTGTAATCGTTTTTAAGCTCCGCTTCACGCTTGAGCAGGTCAACAAGCTCATCACTGGGCGTATAGCCGCTGCCGTCGGTAACGCTGTATTCCTCAGCAAGCAAGCCGCCAAAGTACTGCGCATCGAGAAAGCCGCTCTTTGACGAGTTCGAGCAGGCAAGCATAAGCTCGTCATAAATGCGCTCAACATCACTCTCAGCCTCGGTGCAGAAGCTGTTTTCCTCAAGATAGTACTCGTCATCGGTGTCAATATCACTGCGGATGACGGCAAGCATCATCATGGAGTCAAAGCTGCGGTACAGCTCGAAAAACTCATCAAGCCCCGCTACAACATCTTTCCTTTTGGAAAAGCCGTCAAGCAAGTCTTCTACATATTCAGCCTGCGCGCGCAGCTTTTCGATGTCCGGCCGTACATACTCCATCTGCTCAAAGTCTACAATACCCGAGCGTTTATCGGAGTTGGGGGAAAAGGCTGACTCAAGCCGCGAAGAATCAAATTCGGGATATAGCGTGTCGAGCAGGCTGCAGCCGCAAAGCGATACAAGCAGCAAAACCGACAGTAAAAGCGCCAATGTTCGCTTTAAAAGTCGCATCGGTGTTTCCTCCGGGATTTTTTTAATATTCTAACACAAATTCACAGCATTGAAAATACAAAGCACCCGCTGCAAATAAAAAAGCTTGCGCAGGGTAAAATTATTATAAACATCTTAGCTTTGCATATTGAAAAACTTAAAACTTTTGATATAATATACTTAAAATATTTTTAGTAAATGAGGTCGTGCAATGAAATATCTGCTTGTTGCCGTAATAGCCTACCTGCTTGGCTCATTCTGCGCATCAATACCTATGTCAAAGCGCATTTACGGCGAGGATGTCAGAAGCAAGGGAAGCGGAAACGCAGGCGCAACCAATGTTGCCCGTGTATACGGAATAAAAGCCGGACTTATCACCCTTGCGCTTGATATGACAAAAACGGTTATTGCGATGCTTTTAGGCTACTGGCTGTGCGGTGATTTGGGCAAGGCAATAAGCGGCGCGTTTTGCATAATCGGCCACTGTTTTCCTGTGTACTTCGGCTTTAAGGGCGGTAAGGGCGTGTCGGCTGGCGCCGCACTCGGATTAATGACAGGACTTCCTGAGTTTTGCATTATTATGACCGTGTTTCTGCTCACGGCGTTTATTGGCCGTAAGGTATCGCTCGGCTCAATGCTTGCAGCAGTTTCGCTGCCGATTGCATCTGCCGTCCTCGGAGCCTGCCCTGAGCTTCTGCTGATGAATAGCTTTGCGGCAATCCTTGTGATTGTGATGCACAGGGAGAATATAAAAAGGCTTATAAACGGCACGGAAGGGGACTTTAAACCCAAAAGGTCATAGTTAGAAAAAAACAACCTTAATTTGTATAAAATGGAGAAAATGAGTTTTGAGATTGTTTGCGCCTTGACAAATTAATCATGGAAGTTTAACATATAGATAATCACTGGTAGTCATGAGATTACCAAACAAAATCTATTTTTAAAGGAGAAATACCATGCCTCAGTTTAAAGACATAAACGGCAAGCAGTTCATTGAAGAGTACAACGGCGTAGAGCTTTTCAAGGAGTTCACTCCCAAGCTCGCAAAGCTCCCCAAGCTCACCTTCAAGCTTTACTACAGCACCATGACCCCTGAGGTCGTTGAGAAGTGCATCAAGCTCGGCCGCTGCACTGCAGAAGAAGCAGCAGCACTCGAGAAGGCATTCAACGAGCGCTACGGCGATAAGTAATTAGATACTTATTATAGCCCAATCTTCGGATTGGGCTTTTTTTATTGCAATAATTAGCTTTGATTTTTGAAGCAGTGCGTTTGCACTGCAATTTTTATTGCTTTTTAAGCGCATTTGAAGCGTGAAAATACGAATTTTGCAAGATTACTGCGATGATTTATGCGTATTTATTGAGTTTTACACTAAAATCGACGATTAATTGAATAAAAAACGAAATTTTTGCATATTAGGTGTTGCAATTTTGCGACTTTGTTAATATAATATTAACATCATTTTTAAATGGTGAAAAAATCAACAAGGAAAGAGAGACAAACATGATCGACACAATCCATAATGCGATTAACGCAGTCAGCGGCGTTCTCTATCAGCCGTACATTGTTCCTCTGCTTCTTCTCGTTGCAGGTCTGTACTTCACAATCCGCAGCGGTCTGATGCAGGTAAGCCTTTTTGGCGAATCCATTAAGGTAGTCAGCGAAAAGCCCAAAGAGAAGGATGGTATTTCTTCCTTCGGCGCACTCATGGTATCCACCGCATCCCGCGTAGGTACCGGTAATATCATCGGCGTTTCCACCGCTATCGTTCTCGGCGGCGCAGGCGCAATCTTCTGGATGTGGATTACCGCAATCCTCGGCGGCGCTTCCGCATTCGTAGAATCCACCCTCGCACAGATTTACAAGAAGAAGGATAAAGACGGCACTTACTACGGCGGTCCTTCCTACTACATGCAGGACGCTCTCAAGCAGCGCTGGCTCGGCATCATCTTCGCAATCATCCTCATTCTCACTTACGCTGTCGGCTACAATATGCTGGCTTCCTACAACACCCAGTCCACCTTTGAAGCATTCGGCTTCTACAATGCAGATGTAACTCCTTACATCATCGGCGCAGTTCTGGCAGTTCTGTTTGCAGTCTGTGTCCTCGGCGGCGGCAAGCGCCTCACCAAGGTTACCGGCGTTCTGGTTCCCATCATGGGCGTTATCTATGTTGTTGTATCCCTGCTCATCCTCTTCATCAACATCAAGTTCGTCCCCGCAATGTTCAAGGCAATCTTTGCAAGCGCATTCGACTTCAAGGCAATCTTCGGCGGCTTCACCGGCTCCTGCATCATGTGGGGTATCAAGCGCGGTCTGTACTCCAACGAAGCTGGTATGGGTTCTGCTCCTAACGCAGCAGCAACCGCAGATGTATCTCATCCTGCAAAGCAGGGCCTCGTTCAGATGCTCTCCGTATTCATTGACACTCTGCTCATCTGCACCGCAACTGCATTCATGTGCCTGCTTGGTCAGATTAAGGCCGGCGGCCTCGACCTCGCAGCATACATCACTCCTGAAGGCAGTGCAAATGCAGCAGGCTTTGTTCAGGACTCCATTGCTTCCACCATTGGCAATGCAGGCCCCATCTTCATCGCAGTTGCACTTACTCTGTTCGCATTCACCACTCTTATCGGCAACTACTACTACTGCGAAGGCTGCCTGAAGTTCATCATGAAGAAGTCCCCCAGCAAGGGCTTTATGACCTGCTTCCGCCTCGTAGCTGTCGCTCTCGTATTCGTCGGCGCTATCCTCAGCGCAGGCTTCGTATGGGATACCGCAGATATGCTCCAGGGCCTCATGGTCGTTATCAATGTTCCCGTAATCATCATCCTTGCTCGTCCTGCATTTGCAGCTCTTAAGGACTACAAGAAGCAGCGCAAGGAAGGCAAGAATCCTGAATTCAAGGCAAACTCTATCGGCCTCGACGGCAAGACCGAGTGCTGGGAGTAATTGAATATAACGGTTAATCCGCTGATTCAAAGCTTAGTATAATGACAAATCCCCACCGAATTATCCGGTGGGGATTTTTTGATGAATTATAATATTGCAAATAAAAATCTGCATTATCCTCATGATAATGCAGATTTTGCTTGTTATTTCTTTCTGGGTGTTCTTACGCTTGCAAAGGGGTCGGAGCCGCCGCCGGAGAACATAGTGAAGTTCAGGCTGGAGGTTACATGGTCGCTCATAGCCTGTCGTGCAAGCTCGGGGATATGCATCTTTATTGCGGAAACAATAGCCGCATGGTTGTATATAACACTGGAGGACCAGGGGTTTTCCTCGGCACTGCTGATGAACTTAATCATTGAGGACTGATACATAGTCAGATTGGGGAGAAGCATCTCGTAGCACTTCTGAATATAGCGATTGCCGCAGGACTCAACAATAAGGCTGTGGAAGGGCATATCGGTGGCAATCATACCGTCGTAGTCCTTTCTGATAACGCAGTCGGTAAACTCATTTGCAAGCTTCTCGAGCTTAATAACTGTCTGCGCATCGGCACGCTCGGTACAAAGAGCAGCTGCTTCGCATTCAATGGCTGCACGGACATCGTACAAGTCAATCATATCGCTCAGGCTGAGGTCAATTACAAAATAACCGCTTGTGTCGGGCTTGGAAATTACAAAGCCCTGCTCGCACAGATTCATAATTGCTTCGGCAACGGGGGTGCGGGAAATGCCTAAATTTGAAGCAATATTATTTACATTAAGCTTAGTTCCCGGTGCAATCTTAAGGGATACTATTTCATCGTAGAGCATTTGAGAAACAACATCGCGCAGCTTTGTGCTGTTGCTGTTTTCAAGGTACATTTGGAATTGCGTGCGGTTCATTGAAGTCCTCCGGTAATGGATTTGGTGCAAAAATATGGATTACTCAGATAATTGCATTATATTTACTCAAGAATTCTACAACAAATCTGCTGAAAAATCAATACAAATGAGCACAAAAAAATACTATGGTTACATTTTTTGAAATCAAACATCAGCAAATTTTAACAAAACTCAAATATTAATCAAAAAACCGGGTGCAAAATATCTCTTGGAAATGTGCATCAAAAAAGACTCCTTCATGAGAAGGAGTCTTTTAATATGTTGAAGCGAATTAGTTCTTGCTCTTGATGTACTCGTCGATGCCCTTTGCGCCTGCTTTGCCTGCGCCCATAGCAAGGATAACGGTAGCTGCGCCGGTAACAGCGTCGCCGCCTGCGAATACGCCCTCGCGAGAGGTCTGACCAACTTCGTTTGCCTCGATGCCGCCCTTCTTGGTGAAGGTAAGACCACCGGTGGTGTTGCGAATCAGGGGGTTGGGGCTGGTGCCGATTGCGATGATGACGGTGTCAACATCGAGAACCCAGTTGCTGCCCTCAACGGGAACGGGCTTTCTGCGACCCTTTTCGTCGGGCTCACCGAGCTCCTGTCTTACCAGCTCGATGCCGGTGACATTGCCGTTCTCGTCGCCGATGATAGCGACAGGATTGTTGAGGAGGTTGAACTCAATGCCTTCAGCCTCTGCATGCTCGACCTCTTCCTTACGGGCGGGGAGCTCGTCCTTGCCGCGACGGTAGGTGATGTAAACATGCTCTGCGCCGAGACGCTTTGCAACGCGGGATGCGTCCATTGCAACATTACCTGCGCCGACAACTGCAACGCGGTTGAAGTGCTTGATGGGTGTATCGTAGTCATCGCGGTAAGCCTTCATGAGGTTTACACGGGTGAGCAGCTCATTTGCGGAGTAAACACCGAGAAGATTCTCGCCGGGGATGTGCAGGAACTGGGGAAGGCCAGCGCCGGAGCCAACGAATACAGCTTCGTACTTCTCATCCTCGAAGAGCTCGTCAACGGTAATGGACTTGCCGATGATAGCGTCGGTAACAATGTTAACGCCCATGTTCTTCAGGTTCTCAACCTCAGCTGCAACAATCTCCTTGGGGAGACGGAACTGGGGGATACCGTAAACCAGAACACCGCCGGGCTTGTGGAATGCTTCGTAAATGGTTACATCGTAACCCATCTTGCGAAGGTCACCGGCACAGGTGAGGGAAGCAGGGCCGGAACCGACAACAGCAACTCTGTGACCGTTGGATTCGGGAACCTTAACCTCGTCCTTGACTTCCTTGTTCATGTGGTAGTCAGCAACAAAGCGCTCCAGACGGCCGATGCCGACTGCTTCGCCCTTGATGCCGCGGACACACTTGCTCTCGCACTGCTTTTCCTGGGGGCATACACGGCCGCAGACAGCAGGCAGGGAGTTGGTGGAAGTGATGATTTCGTATGCTGCATCGAAGTCGCCCTCAGCGACCTTTGCGATGAACTCGGGGATGCGTACGGAAACGGGGCAACCGCTGCGGCAGGGCATGTTGTGGCAGTTAAGGCAACGCTTTGCCTCGTCCATTGCCATCTCGGGAGTGTAGCCCAGAGCAACCTCGTCAAAGTTACCGGCACGGACAATAGGATCCTGCTCCGGCATGGGGTTCTTTTCCATCTTCATATTAGCCATT
>JAZULF010000251.1:0-1944 GCA_045643645.1 Oscillospiraceae bacterium | reverse complement strand
ACTCGCGTGGCGCGGCATACCCTCAAGCGCCTCGGCAACATCAATGAGTCTGTGCAGAGTCTCGACGGTGTCGTACATATCGCGCAGAGGCTTTGAAATCTTAAGCGCCTCTTTAATCGTCATTCCGAGTGCGGTGGGAATATTTTTTGCAACGGCATCGGTCTCGGCGTAGCTTACATCAAGCACGCGTCCGACATCGCGGATTGCCGCACGCGCCGCCATAGTTCCAAAGGTTACTATCTGCGCGACATGGTCGCTGCCGTACTTGCGATTGACATAGTCAATGACCTCGCCGCGGCGGTTAACGCAGAAGTCAACATCAATATCGGGCATGCTGACGCGCTCGGGATTTAAGAATCTCTCGAAGAACAGGCTGTATTTAATCGGGTCAACATCGGTGATGCCGAGGCAATAGGATACAACGCTGCCTGCGGCACTGCCTCTGCCGGGACCCACGGGGATTTTCTGACTTTTTGCGTAGCCGATAAAATCGGATACGATGAGGAAGTAGTCGACAAAGCCCATCTGCTTTATCATCTTCAGCTCATAGTGCAGCTGATTTTTGACATCCTCCCTGTCTGCCGAATAGCGCTCGGCAAAGCCTTTGGCGCACAGCTTCACAAGATAAGTGTAGCTGTCTGCTTCGCCCTCGGGCAGCTTGAAGCGCGGCAGCTTGTAGTTGCCGAACTCGAAATCGTAATTGCACATATCGGCAATCTTAGCGGTGTTATCGGCTGCCTCGGGATATTCGGGGAACAGTGCGCGCATCTGCTCCTCGTCCTTTATATAAAACTCGTTGGTTTCAAACTTCATACGCGCAGGGTCGGCAACGCTCTTGCCCATCTGCACGCACATCAGCACATCCTGATAATAAGCATCTGTCTGCTCGAGATAGTGGGCATCGTTTGTAACAGCAAGCGGTATGCCCGTCTCGCGATGCAGTCTTAAAAGTCCCTGCGCCGCTCTTCTTTCAATCTCAAGACCGTGGTCCTGAATTTCAAGATAGAAGCTGTCCTCGCCGAAAAGCTCGCGCAGCTCAAGTGCCTTGCTCTTTGCCGCCTCGTAGTTGCCCGAGGTGAGCATACGCGGAATTGCGCCCGCGACACAGCCCGACAGACAGATAAGTCCCTCGGAATGCTCGTGCAGAAGCTGCCAATCGATGCGCGGCTTTACATAGAAGCCCTCGGTGAATGCCGTAGACACGAGGTAGCACAGATTCTTATAGCCCGTTTCGTTCTTGCACAGCAAAATGAGGTGGGTGTACTCCGAGTCGATGCCGTGCTCCTTGTCAAAGCGCGTGCGCGGCGCTACATAGACCTCACAGCCGATGACGGGCTTTATTCCCTCGGCGCAGCATGCCTTATAAAACGCAACGGCGCCGTACATTACGCCGTGGTCGGTTATCGCAACCGCGGTCTGTCCCAGCTCCTTTGAGCGACGAACCAGCCCCTCGATGCGGCAGGCGCCGTCGAGCAGTGAAAACTCGGTATGAACATGTAAGTGAACAAATGACATTTTATGTCCGCCTTTACATTAATCTGTTCCCTCGGGTTTGTATGTCAGCAGCTTTCTGAGTCTGTGGCTCAGGCAGCTTTTCGTTACGGGCGGGTAGCTCAGCATTGCGAGGTCTGCAAGGCTTGCCTCGGGATTTGCAAAGCGCAGAAGAGCCGCCTCCTGCAGTTTTTCGGGCAGCGAGTCAAGACCGTACAGCTTGTCTATGCGGCGTATTGCCTCCATCTGCTCGGCGGCTGCGGCAACAACCTTGTCGGCATTTGCCGAGTCGCAGTTGACCTTGCGGTTGATGCTGTTTTTCATATCCTTTTCAATCTTTGCCGCCATAACATCCATAGCGGAGCTTGACGCGCCGATTGTGGTGAGCAAATCCTCTATATGCTCGCTCTTCTTGAAGTAAAGAAGATGATTACCCTTGCGCTCGGTTTCCTT
>JAZULF010000250.1:0-10319 GCA_045643645.1 Oscillospiraceae bacterium | reverse complement strand
TGGCCGAGGCGCTTTTTCTCGCGGCTTACGTATATCTCATGGGTCATCTTACTGCTTCTTTCTCGTCGGTTTCGGCTTGGGCTTGTCCTGATTGGGATTTGCCTTGTCGTAAACCTCGTAGGCTTCGATTATCTTCTGTACAAGCTGATGACGCACAACATCGGCACCCGTCAGCTTGCATATTGCGATATCGTCAATATCCTGCAGGACTTTCATTGCAATCTTAAGGCCGCTTGTCTTGTCCTCGGGCAGGTCAATCTGAGTTATATCGCCCGTGATTACAACCTTTGAACCGAAGCCTATTCGGGTAAGGAACATTTTCATCTGCTCGCGTGAGGTATTCTGCGCTTCGTCAAGGATAATGAAGCTGTCATCAAGCGTTCTACCGCGCATATAGGCAAGCGGTGCAACCTCGATATTGCCGCGCTCAAGGTACTTCTGATAGGTATCGGCGCCGAGCATATCGAACAGCGCATCGTACAGAGGTCTGAGATACGGGTCTACCTTACTCTGCAGGTCACCGGGAAGAAAGCCGAGTCTTTCACCTGCCTCAACTGCGGGACGGGTGAGGATAATTCTGTTTACCTGCTCAGCACGGAAGGCGGCAACCGCTGCCGCAACCGCGAGATAGGTTTTACCCGTACCTGCAGGGCCTATGCCGAGCGTGATTGTATTATTGGCTATTGCATCGCAATAGGTTTTCTGTCCGAGTGTCTTTGCCTTTACGGGCTTACCCTTTGCGGTTATGCACACAACATCGCTTGCAAGCTCATCGATTTTCGATTCCTTGCCCTCGGATACGAGCTTTAGAATGTATCTTACATTCTGTGCATCGATATTCTCACCGCGCATCGCAAGCGTTAAAAGGCCGTTGATTGCCTTTTCAGCGTTCATAACATTCTCTGCCTCGCCGCAGATATGAATCTTATTATCGCGGTCGAGCACCTTAACACCGAGCTCGGTTTCAATTATTCTCAGATTCTGGTCGAAGGAGCCGAACACGCTTATTACATGCTCCATTCTTTCAACTTCTATCGTTCTTTCAATCATCCTGTACTCCTATATTCTCTATGCATTCCGCTCTGAGTGTAACGGTCAGCATTTTATCGTCCTCGTATACGCTGAAGTTTGTCTGCGTTATGCTTCCGCCGTCAATCTGCCGTTCAAGCTCCGAAAGGAGAGTTTGCTTTAAGCGTTCCGTCGCGGCATCGGAATCAACACGCTGCACCTGCGTTTCGTATTCTACGCACCGCTCTTTTATTATTCCCACGGGAAGCACAAATGCGCGTCCGATTGATGCGTACTCTAATTTATTTATTTTATCACAGCTTGAGCTGTCATTTCTACTGTCAGTTAAAAATTTTATTCGATTTTTACCAAATACAAGCGAATATTTTGTTCTGCTGTGCGTCTTTTCGGTTTTTACAGTTTCATACAAGGGTGTCTGCGCGTTTATTTCGTACCATGTACGCGCCTCGGCAGTGCCCATTGCGCGCACATATCTGCTATCTGCCGTTTCACTGTCCATTGTGCCGCTTATAATTACATCGCCCTTTAGCACTGTATCGCCTACCGCAACAAGCGGTTTTCCCTCAAGCACAGAGAGTTTTGTTATTATGCCTGACTTTGCTGCAGAAATATCCGTATATGCCGACTCGTCCACAATATCGGGCTTTTCTATGCGCTCGTGTATGATTATCTGCGCACGGGAATTATGGACATTTACGCTCATCCACGCTATGTCGGGCTGCAGCATAAGAAAATCATTGCGCACATCGTCCGACGAAATTGCAGGCCAGAATGTGCCGTACTCAACTCCGCAATCGGCAAGGCAGCGTAAAATAGCGCTATCGCTGATTTTATCGTTGCCGATAATCTCAATCTTCCATACAAACATTGACGATAGCGCAAGCATTACGATGCAAAAGCCGAGTCCGATGCAGAATGCGTAGCGTCTTCGTATAGCCTTGCTTATATTCTTGCCGCCTTTTGAGCCTATGAGTCTTATTTCGCAGCCGTTTTTGCCGTTTTGCCGCAGGATTGTCGGATAATCTGCCGCGTGAACGGTTATGCTGATGCAAAACCCGGTCTTCGGGCTTGTATCCCAGAATTCAATGCCGTTTTCAGCGCAGAAGTTAAGAAGCTTTTCAGGCTCCGCTCCGCTGATTTCAAGCCGCACCGTTCCTCGCGCAAGATTGTACAGTCTTTCCATTTCGCACCTACTCAAACTCTATGTTCAGAATTCTGCCCGTGATAAGCATATCGTGCTTATCCATCGCACTGAGGCTCAGTTTATCTCCGCGTATTATTGCTTTGGCTGCGCCGCAGCTTACGGCTATCACATCGTCCTCGTATGTGATTATTCCGCTGTGGTTTTCTATAAGCACTCTGCATCTGCCGTTTACGGTCAGCTTTGCCGCCCCAACAAGCGCATCGGACGGCAGCTCGAGTCTGTCGGCCAAAAGCTCCGCTTTTTCCTTAATTCTGCCCAAAGACACACCACCTCCGCTGTATAAACCTATGTTGTTGTTCATAGCTTAATACATGGACAAGGAGCTGATGGTGTGAAAAGGATTTTATCTCTAATAGCCGCTTTAGCCGTATTTGCGGCTTTGCTTATATTTCCTAAGGCAGCATCAAATGCCGCGGCAAGCGGACTTAAAATGTGCGCTGAGCTAATCATCCCCTCCCTGTTTCCGTTTTTTGTTGCAACAACGCTTTTAAGCGAGCTTGGAGTAATGAAAAGGCTCGGCAAGGCACTTTCCCCCGTATGCGAAAAGCTGTTCAAGGCATCGGGAAGCGGCGGTGCAGCTTTTGTTATCGGTGTTACAGCAGGCTATCCTATCGGTGCGGCATACATAGCGCAGATGCGAAAAAGAAATGAGATATCAAAAGAAGAGGCTGCGCATCTGCTTGTTTTCTGCAACAACTCAGGTCCTGCATTCATAATCGGCGCTGCGGGTGTAGGTATATTCAATTCAACGGCAGTCGGCTTGTTTTTATACGCAGTTCATATTCTTTCAGCTATGGCAGGCGGGATTATCCTCGCGCCTAAGCTGAGCTTCAATGCTGTTGATAGCTACGACGGGGTTGATACTCCTCAGTTTTCAATTGCACTGACAAAGGCGGTTAAAGGCTCTGTTTCCGCGTGTCTGTCCGTTTGCGGATTTATCGTTGCATTTTCAATACTCACGGGTATTCTGGAGCATTCGGGATTATTATCGTCGCTTGCAGGAAGCATATCCGCAGCACTCGGCACCGAGCTTCATTGGAGCCGCGCTCTGCTTTGCGGAATAATCGAGCTTGGCAACGGTATCGGCTCAATGTCGGGACTTTCGGCTGAGCCATTGAGTCTTGCGCTTGCGGCTTTCATTCTCGGCTGGGGCGGTATTTCCGTGCATTTCCAGACCTTTTCCGCGCTTGACGGAACGGATATAAAAACCGCCCGATACATAATCGGGCGGTTTGTGATTGCTCTTATCGGAAGCGCACTTGCGCTTTTGGGAGCGGTATTGATTTTTTAGAATACAAGTATTCCGACAACGGCAGATGCCGCGATAAACACAATCGGGTGCAGCTTTTTCGTGGGTTTCACCCATCGCGTAAGCGCAAGCAAAACTGCTGCAAGCAAGATTGACTTTATGTTGAAAACATCTATAAGCTTTCCCGTCTGCTCAAAAAGCTCAGTATTCAGCAGAGCAATCTCAACTACGAGAATACCTGCAGCGGCAATGAGCCCCGTTGATGCAGGTCTTAAGCCGTAGAAAGCAGCCTCAACATATCTGTTATCGCGAAAGCGCTCAAGCACCGCGACAATGAGCAGAACAATGATTATGCCTGGCGTTATTATGCCGAGGGTTGCGGCAATCGAGCCTGGTATTCCCGCGGTTGTAAAGCCTGTATAGGTTGCCATATTTATACCGATTGGGCCTGGTGTTGACTCCGAAACGGCAAGCATATCGGCAATCTGGTCATAGCTGAACCAGCCTGTCCTGTCAGCCATATTGTACAGAAACGGAAGCGTTGCCATTCCGCCGCCGACAGAGAAAAGTCCGATTTTGAAAAACTCCCACCAAAGGCGAAGAACCATCATTTATTCTTCACCCCCAGACAGTTGATTGCAATGCCCGCAATTGCCGAAACAATTACGAACAGCACGGGGGTAATGTCGGTTACAAGTGACAAAACAGCTACCGCAATGAAAATTGCAAAGCACTTTTTGTCAATAATCGAGCTTTCCCAAAGCTTGACAACTGCATTGAATATGAGCACGCACACGCACACCCTTATGCCTGCAAAGGCATGCTTTACGGCAGGTACATCAGCGAAATTGGTAAGCAACGCCGCGATTACCGTGATGATAATCAGCGCAGGAAACACAGTTCCGAGTGCCGCTACAATGCCGCCGAGGCTGCCCTTGCGCTTCTGCCCGATGAAAATCATTGTATTGACCATTATTATTCCCGGCAGACACTGTCCGATTGCATAATAGTCAAGCACCTCTTCCTCGGTTACCCAGCCGCGGGTTTCAACCACCTCGCGCTGAAGTATAGGAAGCATTGCGTATCCGCCGCCGAAGGTCATAATTCCGACGCGAAACGCAGCTAAGAAGATTTCAAAAAGCTCTTTCATTTTTTGAGAGTCTGTGCAAATTCTGTGTATTTATCTATCTTTTCGTCGCACTGTGCCTTGTTCTCACCCTTTGCAAGAATGTAAATCTTGATTTTGGGTTCTGTGCCGGAGGGACGAACGATGAATGAGGTTCCGTCGGCAAGCTCAAAGTACAGAACATTTGAGCCCTTAAGCGCTGTTTCGCCGACAACGCCGAGCTTAGGAACAATAAGACTGCCATCGGAATAGTCTCTTATACGGAAAACCTCGGTGCCTGCAACCTCCTTGAGAGGATTGCTGCGAAGCTCCTCCATAAGCTGCTTCATCTTCTGAAGACCGTCAAGGCCGGGCATTACAAGATTGAGAGTCTTTTCACCGTACCAGCCGTACTTCTCGTAAAGGCTATCCATTGCCTGCTTGAGATTCATACCCTTATCAAAGTAGTATGCTGCCATCTCGGCAACCATCATGGATGCGGTTACTGCGTCCTTATCGCGGACATAGTCACCCATCATATAGCCATAGCTTTCTTCATAAGCAAAGATGTATTCGTAGCTGCCTGCCTTTTCCCATTCGGCAACGCGCTCAGCCATAAACTTGAAGCCTGTGAAGGTATCCTCAAAATGAACGCCGTTATTCTCGGCAACGGTCTTTGCCATTTCGGTTGTTACGATGCTCTTTACTGCGCCTGCATTCTCGGGCAGAGTTCCTGCCGCCTTGTGTGCAGTGATGACATAGTCAAGCAGCAGCACGCCGAGCTGATTGCCCGTAATAGAGGTGTACTCATCGCCCTCACGCACCATAACACCGATGCGGTCAGAGTCGGGGTCAGTGCCGATTATAAGGTCGCTGCCGACCTTCTTTGCAAGGTCAATTGCAAGGTAGAAGCCCTCGGGATTTTCGGGGTTGGGACTGTCTACCGTGGGGAAATTGCCATCGAGCACCATCTGCTCGGCAACGGGGTAAAGCTGAGTAATTCCAAGGCGTTTGAGTGCCTCGGGTACGAGCTTATGGCCTGCTCCGTGGAACGGAGTGTAGACAATCTTCAGCTTGTCGGCAACCTTTGCGACAACATCCTTGTTGATTGCCTGACCGAGCACGCACTTGAGGTATGCCTCGTCGGTTTCAGCACCGATAAGCTCAATGCGGCCGTCTGCAAGTGCCTCGTCAAAGTCGCAGGACACAAAGTCGCGGAAGATATCTATCTTGCTCATCTGCTCGGCAATTGCCGCTGCGTGCTGAGGCGGCAGCTGAGCGCCGTCGGACCAGTAAACCTTATAGCCGTTATACTCCTTGGGATTGTGGCTTGCGGTGATGTTAAGACCTGCGGTTGTGCCGTAGTATCTTACTGCAAAGCTGAGCTCAGGCGTGGGGCGCAGTGCGTCAAAAATGCGTACATGAATGCCGTTTGCAGCCATTACGCATGCTGCCTCTCGTGCAAACACATCGCTGTTATTGCGGCAGTCAAAGCAGATTGCAATGCCCTTTTCCATTGCCTCTGCGCCCTCGGCCTTGATTACATTTGCAAATGCCTGGGTTGCATGGCGGATAACATGGACATTCATCTGGTGCAGACCGAGCTTCATTGTGCCGCGAAGACCGGCTGTACCGAACTCCAGCGGTGCAAAAAAGCGGCTTTCAATTTCCTTCTCATCGTCTGCTATTGCGTTGAGCTCTGCCCACTCCTGCTCGCTTAGTGCAGGACTGTCAAGCCAAAGCTGATATTCGTCCTTATAATTCTTCATATTCAGCGCTCCCTTCGCTCAAATTGACAGCGTCCTCATACATTGTAATAGGTACATATATATCAACACCCGTACCGCTCATTCCCAGAACAAGTCTGCCGAAATCGCCATCATTCGGGTATTGTCTTACACAGGGGATTTCATATGCCTCGAGAAGGTTTACGAGCATCTCATCGCTCATATCAATGCTTGCGCAATGGGTAAGGAACACCGGCTCGATAAGCTCGCCGTTTTCATCCTTCGGCCAACGCTCTAACAGTTCTCCGGTAATCTTTCTGCCCCATTCAAGCTTTATTTTCTCTTCCATAATATAACCTTTCTGCTCATTTATGATAACGGGAGCCTTCGTTTATCTTAAAGCTTCTGTAAATCTGCTCAGCGAGCATTACTCTTGCAAGGTGGTGAGGGAAAGTCATTTCGCTCATTCCGAGGCGCATATCCGCACGCTGCTTGACGCTTTCCGCCATACCGAATGAGCCGCCGATGATGAAGCATATCTTGCCTCTGCCCGAGAGCGCAAGGCTGCTGATTTTCTCAGCAAGCTGCTCGCTTTTAAGCTGCTTTGCACCCACGCACATTGCAATGACATACGCATCCTTGGGTATCGCCTTTTCTATATCCGCCGACTCCTTGAGAAGCGCGTTTGCAATTTCCTTATCCGACGGATTATCACCGAGCTTAATCTCGTTAAGCTCAGCGCATTCGAACTTGCAATATGCGCCGAGTCTGCGGGCATACTCATTAAAGGCCTCAATATAGAACTTTTCGCGCAGTCTGCCCACGCATATAAGCTTTATATTCAGCATTGTACCCTCTCTTCTGCCGTAACTTCAAGCAAATTATTCATCGGAGCCGCAAAAACACGGGTTTCCACATCACAAAGCGCTGCTTCAACTGTTCTGATGGCAAGCTCAGGTGTGTTATTCTCACGGCTTAAGTGCCCTATTATTATATCCTTTGTTCCCGTTTTTGCAAGATGTGCGGCGAGTTTTCCACAGTCATTATTTGACAGATGTCCGCGCTCGGACAGTATCCTGCGCTTTAGAAAATAAGGATATGGGCCGTTTCGCAGCATTTCGATATCGTGATTAGCCTCAATAAGCGCTAAATCCGCGCCCTCAAGACCTCGCACGAGTTCATTGGTTATGCTGCCCGTGTCGGTTGCATAGGCAATTACCGCGCTGCCCTCAAAGCGGTAGCCTGCGCTGTATTTTGAGTCGTGCGGTGTGCGGAATGCCTTGACGGCAATCCCCTGCATATCGAAGAATTCATTTTCGGGTATGTAATTGAGTTTTTCGTTGAGTTCCGGCTTCTCGGAGCGCAAAACCTCGCACAGTGCCTGCGGAGCGAACACATTAAGACCGTAATACTTTACAAGCATTGAAAGTCCTGAAATGTGATCGGAGTGCTCATGTGTAATGAGCACTCCGCACAAATCCTGCGGAGTAAGTCCAAGCTCCTTCAGGGCGGAAACCGTCCTGCGCATGGAAATACCCGCATCTATAAGTATGTTCGTTCTGCCGTCTGATATAAGGCTGCAATTTCCTGTTGAGCCGCTGGCAAAAGTTACAATACGCATATTTTATCCTATTGAAATTACCTTTTCGTGTACTTCAGGCTCGTCGGGGAATTCGACGATGGAGATGTCCGCGCCGAGTGCGCGAAGCTTGCCTACAAAGTTTTCGTATCCGCGCTCGATGAAGTGGATATCCTCAATTTCGGTGGTACCGCTTGCACACAGACCTGCGATAACCATTGCTGCGCCTGCTCTGAGGTCGCATGCCATAACGGGTGCGCCGGTCAGCTTTGCGCTGCCCTCGAATATTGCGATGCGTCCGTCTACCTGAATATCAGCGCCCATCTTGCGAAGCTCGTTGACATACTTGAAGCGGTTATCGTAAATACCCTCGGTAATGACGGAGGTGCCGTTAGCAAGGCAAAGCAGAGTGCCCATCTGAGGCTGCATATCGGTCGGGAAGCCGGGATAAGGCAGAGTCTTTACATTTGCTTTGCGAAGATGACCGTTGCCCTTTACGAGTACGGAATCCTCATACTCCTGAACGATTGTGCCTGTCTCGCGCAGCTTTGCGGAGATGCAGTCGAGGTGCTTGGGAATTACATTCTTTACAAGGACCTCACCGCCGGTTGCTGCAGCTGCTACCATGTAGGTGCCTGCCTCAATCTGGTCGGGAATGATGGTGTAGCTGCCGCCGTGGAGCTTTTCAACGCCGTTAATCTTGATTGTATCTGTGCCTGCTCCGCGGACATCTGCGCCCATGGAGTTAAGGAAGTTTGCAAGGTCAACAATATGAGGCTCGCGTGCTGCGTTCTCGATAATTGTGCGGCCGGTTGCCAGAGTTGCAGCAAGAATGATGTTCATTGTTGCGCCGACAGAAACCTTATCGAGATAAATCTTTGCACCGTGGAGTCTGCCGTCGGGAGCCTCTGCGTACACAAAGCCGTTCTTGACATCGATATCGGCACCGAGTGCGGTCATACCCTTGATATGCTGGTCAATGGGTCTTACACCGAAGTTGCAGCCGCCGGGCATAGTTGTCTTTGCACTTCCGAAGCGTCCGAGCATTGCACCGATGAGATAGTAGGATGCGCGAATCTTGCGCATAAGGTCAAAGGGCGCGTCGCAGAATTTTACATTGCGGCTGTCTATTTCAATTGTAGAATGATTTATGAGCTTTACTTCTGCACCGAGGTGGGTAAGGATGGTAAGAAGCATATCGGTATCACTAATCTGGGGCATATTCTCTATGCGGCAGATGCCGTCTACCATAAGTGCTGCAGGGATAATTGCAACAGCTGCGTTCTTTGCACCGTTTATTTCAACCTCGCCACGAAGGGCGTTTCCGCCTTTTATAACATACTTTTCCATATGGTACACCTTTCCGGTGACACGCCAATGCGCATCGGTTTGTAATTATAGCACAGGGTATCAATGATAGCAATTAGTAATTGTAAACAAATCGTAACTATTTTTCAGCGTCGAGAATTCGCTTTGCCTTGAGCACTGCGATTATGGTTTTTCCGTCATCAATCTCGCCGCTCATTACCATATCGACAAGCTCGTCAATGTGGTGCTTCTCGGTGCTCAGGAACTCCCCGTCATCGGGGTGACTCTCACCTGCGTGAAGTCCGAGTGCTAGATAGATATGCAGAACCTCTGTAGAAAAACCGGGTGAAGTGCAATTCGGTCCGAGGTAGATAAGTCTGTCTGCTGAAAATCCCGTTTCCTCGGAAAGCTCGCGCACGGCACACTCATAATGGTCCTCGCCGTATTCAAGCTTGCCTGCAGGCGCTTCAAGCATCATTTTCTGAAAAGGATAGCGGTACTGACGAACGCAGTAGCAATAGCCCTCGTCGTCAACCGGCAGCACTGTAACACCGCCGGGATGCTCAACTACCTCGCGTTTTACTATGCGTCCGTCGCACAGCTCAGCACGGTCAAGAGTAACATTTACTATTACGCCCTTGTACTTGAGCTCACCATCTATTTTCTTCTCGGAAAAGTCCATAATACGCCTCGGGAAAAATAATTATTCACTTTACATAATGTGTTATTAGTATAGCATTATTATTGCAGCATTTCCATATTTTTTGTATGGAAATCTGAAAAAATTTTCGATAAAATCTGATTTGTAAACGAAATTTTTCGAGCTGTTTTTTGCTTTGATTTCATTTCGTTACCGTTATGTAAATTATTAAAGTTCGGGAGAAAAATATTATGTTATCCAAAACCGTATCGAGCGAGGCACTCGCACTTATCTTAGACGGCGAAAGCCATTCAAATGACGAAATCAGCCGCGAGCTTGAGTCCGCTTTTGTCAGCTCCGATATACCGCACTGGAAGAATTTCGAGGCAGATATCTATACATACAACGGGCGCACGCTTGTGCTTGCCTACCCTACCCCTCCCGCTCGTGAAAGAGTTTCAGACCTTGCCGTAAGGCT
>JAZULF010000249.1:0-5847 GCA_045643645.1 Oscillospiraceae bacterium | reverse complement strand
GTCTGCGTCTGCATCAGCGTCTGCGTCTGCATCAGCGTCTGCGTCTGCATCAGCGTCTGCGTCTGCATCAGCGTCTGCATCAGCGTCTGCATCAGCGTTTGCATCTGCATCTGCATCAGCATCTGCGTCGTCGTCACCGAGGTCAGGATCGTCAGCAAGGATTACATGGAGGTGAAGATTGTGGTCACCTACAGGAATACCGTTGATGCCAGCGGTATCATGATGTACCTGCTGGAAGTTGTGAGCCTGCTCCAGGGGGCCGCAGAGGCCGCACCACAGATTATCATATTCGTCGCATACACCAGTGGTGGGATTGAAAAGGAATGCACCTTCTGCGGTAGCATCCATCATTGCCCAACCTTCAACCTTGTCGCAGCTGGAAGTGACATAGACGGGAACACAAGCAGGAATGCGAATGATACCGGCTCTTGCCATAAGGTCAGCCTTGGTCAGGGTCTGGTAGTAATTGGGAGCGGAAGCAGTGGACCAAAGAGTGATGGTAAAGTCATCGGGAAGCAGGGAGTAGTGAGTGATGTGAAGGTACCAGTGGGGGCCACCCTCGAAGTTCTCACCGTCCTGGGACAGGAAATCGTCCTCACCGGGAATGGGTGAGAAGTCATAGTCGATGGAATCGATAACTCTATCAATGACACTATTTGAGCTTGCTTCTACCAGTGCGTCGTTAGTGATGTCAAGCTCAGTTGCAGCAGCAACAACACTCTCAACAACATCAAGAGCGTCAGCGTTTGCCTGAGAGCTCATTGAGAAAGCAGCGATAAGCATAACCGAAAGTACAACAACAAAAGCAATAAGAAGCTTTGAGGACTTAACAGTTTTAGTCATGGATTTTTTCCTCCTTTCTCCAATATTTGTTATTAACATTAGGCTTGGACTAAATTTCCCAGTTACTCCGTGCAGATTATTCCTCGTTAGAAGAACGCAAAGACAGCGCGCGTGGAAGCAGTAATCCTGCCGGCACATTAATATACGAGGTTATTTTATTACATTCATTTGTAAAATGCAATAGATTTTGTATCGAATTCTGCCTGTATACAAAATATTGTACACTTGTAGATTACAATACGATTACCGCGTTTACAAAGAGGTTACAAAATGCCTGATATTCAACAACTTGTATGCAAAAACTTTCTGCCGATTTCCTTAATACTTGAATTTAGAAAAAGAATATGGTACTCTAAATAAAAATCGTCTATGGTAGGTATAAGTAATGTTTTCAGCAGTTGTATATAATTCCTGCACAGGCTCCTGCAAAAAGTATGCTGAGCTTATTTCTAAGGAGCTTTCAATTCCCGCATATGAATTAGGTAAGGAAAAAATCGGTGAAAACGGCAAAATCGTATACATCGGTTGGCTGTTTGCGGGCAAGATTATGGGCTACGAAAAGGCTGCCGAGAAGTATAAAATAGGCGCCGTTGTTCAGGTCGGTATGGCACCCGTTAATGAGGGCAGCGAGGCAGCGGGAAGGGCAAAGAACGATATAGATGCCGATGTGCCTCTGTTCTGCCAGCAGGGCGGCTTTAATCTTAAAAAGCTTCCGCTTCATTTCAGATTCATAATGAAGCTTAAGAATAAGGAAATCGCCGCAAGACTGAACGCAAAAGCAGAGCTTAACGAGCAGGAGAAGGCCACTCTGAAGATGGCTGAAACCGGCATCGGTGAGCCTGCATCCTGGTGTGTCTGTGATATTGTAGAGTGGTGCAAGGCACACTGATTAAACCGTATTTCATTTAATGGCAGAGCGTGAGCTTGCCTTTTATTGAGATAGCTGCCGCATAATTGAAAAGTTGTTGCAGTATGTGGTATCGGGTGCAGTCCGGTATCAGCTTCCCTTATTGCGATGATGTATCCTTTATGCAGCAAAACCCGCTCCTACGGGGGAAGCATCTGTTGACGCAGACTGCAGATGCATACCTTACGGAGCTGATAGCGTCTGCGGGGGGAGAACGAAAGCCCGGGAATTGAGCACTCCGGGGCATAGCTCATAATCCCGCGGAAATGGACTAAGACAGGAGCTTTTTGCTCCTGTCTTTATTAAAGCTATGAAGACTAAACATAAATTCAAAATCAAATATGTGTTTGCGGTCATTGGTGTGCTGATATGCGCTGTGCTTATTAGCCTGCTGACTACGCCTCACGAAAAAACAGTGTATGTTCAGCCGCAGACAGATTGCAAAAAGCAGATTGCTCTGACCTTTGACGACGGACCGGGTGAGCATACGCAGGAGCTTCTTGACGGCCTGCGCGAGAGAAATGTCAAGGCGAGCTTTTTCCTGATGGGCAGAAAGCTTGAAAACAGAGCGGAAGTCGTTCGGCAGATGCACGATGACGGACACCTTATCGGCTGTCATACATGGTCGCACATAAATTTCTTCAAAAGCAGCAGGGAAGTAATTGCGGAGGAAATTGACAGCACAAATGACCTCATTGAGCAGATAACCGGCGAAAGACCGCAGTTTTTCAGACCGCCCTACGGATACTATACCGGTCTGCAGCTTAACAGAATTGATATGGTTGCGGTGCTGTGGTCGGATACCCCGCGCGATTGGGTGAATGTTGATGTTGACTATATCCGCGACTACCTTGTCAACAATGTGCGTGACGGCGATATAGTCCTGCTGCACGATACCAAGGATGCAACTGTACCCGCTGTGCTGCAGGCGATAGATATAATGCTTGATGAGGGCTATGAATTTGTCCGTGCAGATGAGCTTTTGTGCCGCAACGGCGATATGCTTGCACCGGGGCTTGCATACAGATTCTGCCCATACAATAGCAGAGCATGGTACATATAAAAAAGACCTTAAACAAACTGTTTAAGGTCTTTTTTTATCAGAAGTATAGCATTTTTACGCGCTTACCCATCTGCTCAAGGCATTCGGCAAGCTCGTGTACAATCTCCATCTTAACATTGAAGTTGATTGACAGACTGTCGTGCGCGCGGTTTTCCGCTCTTCCGATGAACATGTTTATGTCGGTGGAATCCTCGAAAAGCATTCGTGCGACAAGGGAAGCACCGTCCTTTTTATAGCTCCACTGCTCGAATGACTTGTTGTCCGCAAGGTAGTCCTGCGCGTAAATCAACACCTTGTCGATGGTGATAATGCCCTCAGTTACAAGGTCAATACCCTTAATTTCCGAGGTGGGAGGAATATCGGGGTCGGGGGAGCTTGCGTTTACCTTGACGGTTTCACCGAGAAACTCCGCCGCAATTGATGCCGTTGTGCCGCCGCATACGATGTGATGACCTTCCTTTGCAAAGAACAATGACATCATGCGCTTATTGTCCGAACGGCTCTTGGGAGGACCGATTGCGATGTTCATCGGCTGGCGTTCCTTGATTTTAAGGACACAAACAGTTGCATCGTCAAAGGGTTTGCCGCCGTATAGCTTATTTGTTTCGTCGAGAATTATCGATGCAAGCACCTTCGCAGTAAAGTTTGCATCGGTAATCGGCTCAATGAATTCAATCAGCTTGTCGCGGCTCCAATCGTTATTAAGAACGCCGTCATCGCTTGCGTACAGAACACCGTCGCTCATTGCGATGAAGGTGTCACCGTCGGCAAGCTCGATAGATGAACGGAAAATGGACTTTTCGCCGATTTGCATTGTGGTAAGCGGAAACTCGTAGTGCCTGCCGTTGCGCATCATTATTACATTGGGGTTCTCATACTGAATAATGTCCGCGTGCTGATTGCCTATAATTCGGATAATCGTGAAGGTCGAGAACGCGGTTTTACGCTCAAGACAGATGGGCAGGGTAGCGGCGATGGTTTCAACCGCATCTCGCAGACCGAGTCCCGCGGCAAGCATGGTGGATATGATTTTTGAGGTAAGTGTCGAGAGAATGCTGGCCTTGACACCGCTGCCCAGACCGTCTGCAAGTACGATAATGGTGGTGTCGCCCTCCTCGACAACATCAACATGGTCACCGCAAAGCTGCTCACCGTAGTGATTTAAGCTCAGATGACCGATGTCGCAGGTCAGATTGTTATTCTTCGTCGTCTTCATCAAGGCTCAGTGACTCCTTCAATCTGGTCAGTGCAATCTTGGTTTCTGCGGTTGTTTCGCCGAGCAGGGATGCGATTTCCTGAACAATGCGCATCTGATTTTCGATAACATTGTTGGTAATCTCAGCCGCTTGACGGCTGATGGTCTTACTGCGCAGAGCTTCCTCTTCTTCCTCAGTGACATCACTGAAGATGTCAATGAGAATTCTTGAGGAGCGGTCGTAAACAACTGTCTGCTCGAAATATTTGTTGTAATCTGCAAAGAAACTGCGGATTTTCTTTACGGATTTGCCGGTTTCAAGTGCGGTGAAGAACGGTGCGGTGTCAAGTATTCTTACGACGCTTTCGCCCATAACATCGGACTCGTGGTCGATGTTGAGGAATTGCATTGCCGAGCGGTTTAGCTGCTGAACCTCGAGGTCCTCGTTTACAACCACAACACCGCTGGGGATGTTGTTGAGAACCTTGTTGCTGAAGCGTTCGGTTCTGTCCATAATGAACGGCACGCACATACTGTAGTCGGCAGTGCCTCTGTAAATTGCGATTGCCTTGTCGCGGCAGGTGTTGTAGCCGCAGGCGCCGCAGTTGAGGTCCTTCTCGGGACGCTCCTTGCCGAGCTTGGAGAGGATTGCACGGATTTCCTTCTCGGTAGGTGTGGGCAAATCGAGAGGAGTGCCGATGTGCTCTTTCTTAATGACTTCGGGAGCGGGCTGCTCAATATCAAAGTCATTTTTACCGACCTTGTTGAGAACGGAGCAGATATGACGGACGGGAGAGTTTATGTACTTTTCCATAATGGGACCGTCAATGCAGCTTCCCGCACAGGTAGCCATCTCAATGAAGCACTTGTCAATCTTACCGTTTCTGATATCACGCAGAGCGTTCATGCAGTTTGCAGCACCGTTTACTGTTAGGTACAGATAGCCGTTATCGGGCAGGTCCATGCACTTGAGAATACCGACGGAAATCGGGAAACTGCGAGCCTTGCCGTCGGGACTTTCTCCGAATTCAGGCTCAATCTTGATGCCTGCATCAAGGCGCATCTGGTCAAACTCCTCAAAGGTAAGCACAGCGTCAACGCAGGAGCCGATGGCCTCATCCTTTTTGGAAACGCAGGGACCGATGAATACAACCTTTGCCTCGGGATTACGGCGCTTGATGTCCATAGCGTGTGCAATCATAGGCGAAACGGTAGGGGAAAGGAAGCGGCTCAGCTCGGGGAAATGCTTCTTTATAAGTAGATTTACCGAGTGGCAGCTTGAGGAGATGATAATGTCCTGAGTCTGCTCGCGAATCTGTCGCTCATACTCGCGCTTTACGATGGTTGCGCCGAGCGCGGTTTCCTCCGCGTCGGCAAAGCCGAGAGAAACAAGCGCCTTGCGGATAGAGTTTATGCCGCACTTATCCCAGCAGGCGTAAAAAGAGGGAGCGACGCTTGCGATTACAGGTGCGCCGCTGTTAATGAGAGCGCGTACCCTATCTCTGTCGTCAACAATCTCCTTGGCGCCCTGAGGGCAGACAACGAAGCACTGACCGCAGAGAATACACTCATCATATATAATATGTGCCTGATGTCCGGAAAAGCGGATTGCCTTTACGGGACACTGCACAATGCATTTATGACAGTTTTTGCAGTTTAGCTTTTTCAGGTTAAGAACAGGCATAGCCTAAAACCTCCGTTCTGTGTTAATGAGTATTGTAACATAACAACAGTCTTGCTACAAGGCAAATAAGCGTGTATAATGAGAAAAAACGCGAAACGGAGAACTTTTATGCTTCAGGAAGCAATAATCACCAATATTCGTGAGGACGGACTTGC
>JAZULF010000248.1:0-13278 GCA_045643645.1 Oscillospiraceae bacterium | reverse complement strand
TTTCCTCAACGGTATGACCGTTAAGGAAGCAATTCCCGCAATGAAGAAGTATGCGGTAGAGCAGGGCTTCGGCAAGGAAAAGGTAAACTTCAAGCTGCGCGACTGGGTATTCTCCCGTCAGCGTTACTGGGGCGAACCCATTCCTCTCGTAAACTGCGAAAAGTGCGGCTGGGTTGCAATACCCGAATCCGAGCTGCCTCTGGAGCTTCCCAATGTTGAAAGCTATGAGCTCACCGACGATGGCGAAAGCCCGCTGAGCAAGATGACCGACTGGGTCAGCACCACCTGCCCCTGCTGCGGCGGACCTGCAAAGCGCGAGACCGACACTATGCCCCAGTGGGCAGGCTCAAGCTGGTACTTCCTGCGCTATATGGACCCCCACAACGATAATGAGCTGGTTTCCAAGGAAGCAGAAGAGTACTGGGGACCTGTTGATTGGTACAACGGCGGTATGGAGCACACCACTCTGCACCTGCTGTACAGCCGCTTCTGGCATAAGTTCCTCTACGATATCGGCGTAGTTCACACCAAGGAGCCTTACGCAAAGCGCACCAGCCACGGCATGATTCTGGGCGAGGGCGGCGAAAAGATGTCCAAGTCCCGCGGCAATGTCGTCAACCCGAACGAAATCGTTGACCAGTACGGTGCTGACACTCTGCGTCTGCACATCATGTTCATCGGAGACTTCGAGAAGGCGGTTTCCTGGTCCAATGAGGCTGTCAAGGGCTCCAAGCGCTTCCTTGACCGTTGCTGGAATCTGATGGATATGGCAAGCGAGTCCGAGGAATACTCCAAGAAGAACGAAAGCATTATCCACAAGACCATCAAGAAGGTCGGCAGCGATATTGACGAGCTGAAGATGAACACCGCAATTGCAGCACTTATGACCATGGTCAACGAGTTCTATTCAAACGGCTGCAGCCGCGGCGATGTAAAGACTCTCATCCTGCTTCTTTCTCCCTTTGCTCCTCATATTGCTGAGGAAATGTGGGAGCTCATGGGCTATGCAAAGAGCGAGGGCAAGATGGCAATGCAGATGTCCTGGCCTGAGTATAACGAGGCAAAGACCGTTGATACCGAGCGCGAGATGGCGGTTCAGGTAAACGGCAAGCTCAAGACCACCATCGTTGTCCCCGTTGATTCCGAGGACAAGGTCATCATCGATGCAGCCTGCGCAGATGAAAAAATCCAGCGTCTTATGGAAGGAAAGCAGCTTTTCAAGACAATTGTTGTCAAGAATAAGCTTGTAAACCTGATTATTAAATAATATTTATTGACATTAAGGGCCTAAATGGGTATAATGTCTTGTGTTAAGCCAAGAAGTTGGCCCTTAAAGCGTCAAATGGCGTATATGGAGGGAGTGAAATAAATGTCTGAAATCTATGTCAAGGAAAACGAGTCTCTGGACAACGCACTTAAGAGATTTAAGCGCAGCTGTGCAAAGGCAGGCGTTCTGGCAGACCTGAGAAAGAAGGAGTACTACCAGAGCCCCAGCGTTAAGCGTCGCAAGAAGAGCGAAGCAGCCCGCAAGAACAAGAACAAGAGATATTACTAATATCGATAAAAAGACCTGTGTCATTTGACACAGGTCTTTTTATGTTTTAATTCATTCTTCAATTACCCACGGAAGCTCAACAACGGTAAAATCATGCTTTACCTCGGGCAAAAGCTTTTCGGTAATATCCGATGTTCTGATTTTTAGCGTTGAGGTGTTGATGCAGGGGTGACAGCCGATAAACCCGTCCTTGAGAAGGTCGGCATCGATAAGCAGACGCACGGCGTTGTCCTTGTCATTCATAAGACCGAGCACGCTTACAGAGCCCGGAGTTATATCAAGATGTTGCTCCATATGTTCGGCGCTGCCGAAGCTCAGTCGGGAACAGCCAATCTGCTTTGAAAGCAGCTTTGTCTTGAAGGGTTTATCGCCGGGCATCAGCAGAAGATAAAAGTCGGTCTGCTGACGGTTAGTAAGAAACAGATTCTTGCAGATATCCGCACCGAGTGTTTTTTCAATCTCGTGGCAGGCTTCGATTGTGTCAGCGTGCTCATGGTCAACTCTGTCGTAGGAAATACCCAGCGAGTCGAGCAGCTCGTAGCAGCGCTGCTCCTTAGGCAGCCTTTCGCTAAAATCCTCGGGTCTGCTGTTATATAAAACTTCATTACTCATACTTTACCTCTTGATTTGTGCAGCCGCGGTTTTCAACACGGCGGATTTGATAAAAATATTATCGCATATTCCGCCATAATAAGCAAGCCGATTGAAAATGCGCAGAAAATATATTATAATATTTTAATTAAAAACAGAGGTGCAAAATGAAGATAAAGCTTTGTGATGCAAAAAGTCTTGATATAGTAAAAACCTTTGAGTGCGGTCAGTGCTTCCGTTGGAATTGCGATGAAAACGGCGTGTATACGGGCGTAGTCGCAGGCTTTGTTGCAGAGGTTTCGACTGAGAACGGAGAAGTTTACATAACATCTGATGCACCCGCAGAACTCTGGTCTGATTACTTCGACCTTGCCACTGATTATGCGGCAATTTCTGCGGACTTCAATGGTGACTATATGCGGACCTGCACCGAGTACGGAATGGGCATACGCATACTGCGGCAGGAAAGTTGGGAGGCGCTTTGCTCGTTTATCATCTCCCAGTGCAACAACATAGCGCGCATAAAGGGCATAGTTGAAAGGCTGTGCCTTAATTTCGGTGATGAAATCAAGGAAAACGGCAAAAGCTATTACACTTTTCCGAGCGCCGAGCGCCTTGCAGCACTTGAACCCGAGGATTTGAGCGTTATTCGCTCGGGCTACAGAGCCGAGTATATAATAAACGCGGCACGCGCGGTTGTCAGCGGTGAGCTTGACCTTGAAGCACTTAAAAAATGCGACTACCGCGAGGCAATAAAGAGCCTGCGCTCAGTGCGAGGAATAGGCGAAAAGGTGGCAAATTGTGTTGTCCTTTTCGGTCTTAATCATATGGAGGCATTTCCGGTTGATGTATGGATGAAGCGCGCGCTCAAGGAAAACTTCCCGCCCGATTTTGACCCCGAAAGCCTTGGCGAATATGCGGGACTTGCCCAGCAGTACATTTTCTACTACGCAAGGAGTATGGGTAAATAGTATGGAGTATAAATTACTTGCCGCCGATATGGACGGCACGGCGTTAAACGATAATAAGGACCTTTCACCGCGCACGGTGCGTGCGATGGAAAAAGCAATTGAGCAGGGTAAAATCGTTGTATTTTCAACGGGCCGCGGTATTACAATCGTGCAGCCGTATATCGATATGGTGCGCGGCATGAGATATGCGATTACAAGCAGCGGCGCAGCGGTAATCGACCTTGAAACAGGCGAAAGACTTGTGCATAAGAAAATCGACGAGGAAACTGTCAAAATGATAATTGCGCAGGTCAGCGGACGGTATGTAATGCCCATAATCTACAACGATGATGCAAGCTATAGCACCGCATGGTGCGTTGATTGCATCGAAGAATTCGGTCATAAAACCTATGAACCGATATACCGTCAGTGCCTTACAATAGTTGACGATGCCTTCAATGCGTTTATGGAAAATCCGAGACCGATTGAAAAGCTGAATCTTTTCTTTGACGATGATAATGAGGCGCAGGAGGTCTATGAAAGCATCAAGAATCTGCCCATCACCTTCACGGGAAAAACTGCAAGAGCGTTTGAAATCAACGCACAGGGGGTAAGCAAGGCAGAGGGCCTGAAGGTGCTGTGCGAAAGACTCGGAATTGCCCCCTCGGAATGCATCGCAGTGGGCGACTCCAAAAACGATGAGGAGATACTTGCCTGCGCAGGTCTTAAGGTCGCAATGGCAAACGGCAGTGACAGGGTAAAAGCCCTTGCGGATGTGGTTTGTGCCGACTGCAATAACGACGGCGTTGCGGCAATAATCGAAGAATATTTACTTGCTTAGAAAAGCTATGTGTAGTATAATAAACTGATTAACTTTGTAAAGAAGTGAACAAAATGGAAGATAAGATTTTACAGCTGAAAAAGTGGATAGACGAGAGCGATAATGTCGTGTTTTTCGGCGGCGCAGGCGTGTCCACGGAAAGCGGAATTCCCGACTTCCGCAGCGTTGACGGATTGTACAATCAGAAGTATAAATTTCCTCCCGAGATGATTCTGAGTCACTCGTTTTTCGTAAAGAATCCCGAGGAGTATTACAGATTTCACCACGAGAAGCTTGCAATCGGTGATGTAAAACCCAATACTGCACATCTGAAGCTTGCCGAGCTTGAACAAAGGGGCAAGCTTAAAGCAGTTGTGACGCAGAATATCGACGGACTTCATCAGGCTGCAGGAAGCAAAAAGGTGCTTGAGCTGCACGGAAGCATACTCCGCAGCTACTGCTGCACCTGCGGCAGACCTTATCCTGCCGATAAGATGAACTATTGCGAGGGCGTACCCAGATGCAGCTGCGGCGGTGTCATAAGACCCGATATCGTGCTGTACGAGGAGCCGCTCGATGAAAAGATTCTTCAGGAGTCCATTCGCTGCATTTCCGAGGCTGATGTGCTGATAGTAGGCGGTACCTCGCTGAATGTGTATCCCGCGGCAGGACTCATCAATTATTACCGCGGAAATAAGCTTGTGCTTGTAAACCTGAGCAGCACTCCGTACGACAGCGAAGCAGACCTTGTAATCAATGAGAAAATCGGAAAGGTGTTCGGCCGGCTTTGAGCAGAATAAATGTCCTCGGCGTTGAGATTGACAATCTTACAAGACAAAAAGCGCTTGAGCGTGCGCTCGGTCTTATTGACGGGCATCGCGGCGCCTATATGGTAACGCCCAATCCCGAGATTGTCATGGCAGCCTGGGACTCCGACGAGGTCAGCGCAGCAATCAACAACGCAGACCTTGTAATCCCCGACGGCATCGGGGTAATGAAGGCGGCGGAGATTCTCGGAACACCGCTTGCGGAGCATCTGCCTGGAATTGATGTTGCAACGGAGCTTCTTGAGCGCCTTGCGGTAAACGGCAAATCCGTGTTCCTCTTCGGCGCTAAGCCGGGAGTGGCTGAAAAAGCCGCGCAGAATATGCAAAAGCGGTTTCCGGGACTTGTAATCTGCGGCACAAATGACGGTTATTCCGATGACGATGATGCTGTGGTGGCAAAGATAAATGCCGCAAAACCCGATTTTCTGATAGTCTGCCTCGGAGTTCCGAAGCAGGAGCTTTGGATGGCTCGAAACGCCAAAAGGCTCGATGTCGGACTTATGGCAGGTCTCGGCGGCACGCTTGATGTTTTTTCGGGCGAGGTAAAAAGAGCGCCTGCAAGCTGGCAGAAACTGCATCTCGAGTGGCTTTACCGCTGCTTGGAGGAGCCCAAGCGCTTCAAAAAGATTAAAAGGCTTCCGCTGTTCATATTAAAGGCATGGCGGGAGAGAACAGGGAACAGTAAAGATGAAAAAAGGTAAGCTGATAGTTTTCGAGGGAATAGACGGAAGCGGCAAATCCGCACACTACAGACGCGTTTGCAAGCATCTGGAGGAGGACGGAATTGTCTATAACCACATTGTATTCCCGAGATATGATAATGAAAGCTCTGCACTAATCCGCATGTACCTCGGCGGTGAGTTCGGCGAAAATCCTGCTGATGTAAACGCATATACCGCGTCAACATTCTTCGCGGTCGACAGATTTGCCTCCTACAGAAACGATTGGGGCAAGATATACGATGAGGGCGGCTTTATCCTTTCTGACAGATACACAACCTCAAACGCAGTGCATCAGGGCGCAAAGCTCGCAGACTCCGAGCTTGAGCCGTTTTTCAAGTGGTTGTACGACCTTGAGTATACAAAGATGGGACTTCCCGCACCTGACCTGGTAATTTACCTCGATGTCGATGTAAAAACCTCGCTTGCAAGAATGCAGCACAGGCAGGAAAAAACCAATACCAGCGCAGATATTCATGAGAAGGATGTCAAGTATCTTGAAAACTGCCTGCGTGTTGCCGACAAGGCAGCCGACTATTACGGCTGGACAAGAATTCCGTTCATGAAGGACGGCGTTGAGCGCGAGCTTGAGGAAAAGCATGAGGAAATCTACTCAATCATCAAGGCCGCGCTGTGATGCAGTCGCGCAAAAGGCGGAGCTGAGAAAGCAAAAAGGGGAAGAGCTTGCCTCCCTCCCCGAAGACTATATAAAAAGCAGCGATGCAAAAATTGCCGAAAAGCTTTTTGCAATGCCCGAATATGCCGCGGCAAAAAGAGTTTTTGCCTATTACAGCGTAGGCAGAGAGGTGTCAACGCTTGAAATAATAGAGCGGACTCTTTTATCGGGCAAACAGCTTGCACTTCCCGTGTGCGAGGCAAAGGGCATAATGCACTTCGTTCCTGTCAATAGCTTGAACGAGCTGAAAGCTGGAAGATACGGTATCCCCGAGCCTGATTACAACGGGGAAGAGGTAATGCCCACTGCAGACGACATTATCATAGTACCTGCACTGTGCGCGGATAAAAGCAATAACCGTTTAGGCCACGGAGCGGGATATTATGACCGCTTCCTCTGTAAGACAGAGTGCTTCAGCGTTTGTCTTTGCAGAGCGGCGCTTCTTGAGGACGAGCTTCCGACGGAGCCTACTGATTTTAAGGTCAGCGCGGTAATAACGGAATAAGAAGAGGCCCCTTTCGGAGCCCCTGTATCGTACTTAGCTGTTATCAGTTGCAGCCGCAGCCACAGCCGTTGTTGTCGTTGCCGCAGCCGCAGCTGTTACCGCAGCCGAAGAAGAGAATGAGAAGGATAATGATAATCCAAACGCAGGAGTTATTGTTGTTGCAGAACATATTGTAGCCTTTCTCCGCGCAAGAAAATTCCGTAGTCAGTGTCCGGCGCGGCGGACCGTATGACGCGGTAAATCAGCAGTCAACACACAGATAAATCTGTGTCTGAAATATAATATGCAAACCCAATATTATCGGTTACTGAACAGAGGAAGGAGATTCCTATGGACGAAAATACAAACAAGGAAATCGAGGAAGTAAAGGCAGAAGGCACTCCCGTTGAGGCACAGCCCGAAGCAAACGCTTTCAACATCAAGATGTCCTCAGATGCAGCGCGTACCGCAGCACCGCAGTACACAGCAAAGAAGAACAAGGTCAACGGTCTTATGTATTTCATCTTTGTTGTCAGCGTAAGTATCATACTTGCGTGCCTTGCATGGTCTGCGGCAACTGATGTGCTTGCACTTAAGTCTGACAATGTCGAGGCAACCGTAACCCTCGCAAAGGACAGCTTCGATTATTACGATTACGAGGAAAAAACCGAAGACGGCGAAACAATAACCAAGAAGGCTCACGAGGCAGATATCGGTTATGTTGCCAACCAGCTTAAGGACGCGGGAATAATCAAGTACAAGTGGCTGTTCAAGCTCTACTGCAGCTTCTCCCATGCTGACCAGAAGCTTGACCCCGGCACCTACGAGCTTAAGTCCGCCTATGACTACCGCGCACTCATCATGAAGATGCAGTCCGGCTCCGGCGCAATGGTAACGCTTCAGATTACCTTCCCCGAGGGCTACACGATGCGTGATATCTTCAAGAAGCTCGACTCCGAGGGTGTCTGCGATTATGACGAGCTTATGGACGCAGCGGCAAACGCAACCTTCAACTATGCCTTCCTTGAGGGCACCGAGAAGGGTGATGCAAGCCGCCTTGAGGGCTTCCTTTTCCCCGATACCTACGAGTTCTACGAAGGAATGCCCGCCTCCAGTGCAATTAACAAGCTGCTTGAGGGCTTCCACTATAAGCTTACTGCCGAAATGCTTGAATGGCAGGCGGAAAGCGGCTACAGCATGAGAGAAATCATCACAATTGCCTCCATGATTGAGAAGGAAGCAGCCGATAACGCTGACCGCTACAAGATTGCATCTGTCATCTACAACCGCCTGAAGAAGGATTGGCCTCTGCAGATTGACTCCACAACCCTTTATGAGTACCCCGACCACGAGGGCGCACCCACCAAGGATATGCTGAATAAGGACACACCTTATAACACCCGTATCAACAAGGGTCTGCCTCCCACACCGATTTGCTCACCGGGTATTTCCTCAATCAAGGCAGCGCTTCAGCCTGAGGATACGAACTATATGTTCTACGCACTTAACTCCACAAGCGGAAAGCACGAGTACTTTACAAACAGCAGTGCGTTCGACGCATTCGTTGCAAGACAGAATTATGATTAATAACAAACCCGAATTATTAGCACCTGCCGGTGATATGGAGCGTCTTACAATGGCGCTCCATTACGGCGCTGATGCGGTTTACCTTGCCGGCACACAGTTCGGCATGCGCGCCGCGGCAGGAAACTTTACATTTGAACAGATGAAAACGGCAACCGAGCTTGCTCACGCAAAGGGCGCTGCGGTACATATGACCTGCAACACTCTGCCCAGAGAGTCGGAGCTTAAGGAGCTTCCCGGGTTTCTTGAAAAGGCGCAGGACGCAGGCATTGATGCGCTTATCATCGCAGACCTCGGTGTAATGGACTATGCGGCAAAATATGCGCCCAAGGTTTCACGCCATGTAAGCACCCAGCTCGGTGTTATAAACAGCGCAACGGCAAATGTCCTGCACAGTATGGGTGCAGACAGAGTTGTGCTTGCGCGAGAAACTCCGATGAAGGACATTTTCGAGATACGCGCAAACACTCCCAAGGAGCTTGAAATCGAGGCATTTGTACACGGCGCGATGTGTGTGTCATTCTCGGGCAGATGCCTGCTGTCAAACTACTTGACGGGCAGAGATGCAAACCGCGGCGCATGCGCTCAGCCCTGCCGCTGGAAGTATCATCTTGTCGAGGAAAAGCGCCCCGGCGAGTACTTCGAGATTACCGAGGACAAGGGCACGCATATTATGAACTCGCGCGATATGTGCATGATTGAGCATATCCCCGAGCTTATCGAGGCAGGTGTATCCAGCTTCAAGATTGAGGGCAGAATGAAATCTGCCTACTACGCTGCCGCCGTTACAAATGCCTACCGCCACGCAATTGATTACGCGGTGAGGGGAGAGGCGCTTCCGCAGATTTGGCTCGACGAGGTTAATAAGGTCAGCCACAGACCGTACTGCACGGGCTTTTATTACGGTGACCCCGGTCAGCACTTTGCCGAGGCAAGCTATTTTTCCGATGCCGAGGTGTGCGCGGTGGTCGAAAGCTGCGATGCTGACGGCAATGCGGTGCTCACACAGCGCAACCGCTTCTGCGTAGGCGATACAGTTGAGCTTTTGACCAATGACAATGAGCCGATTTCGTTCACGGTTGAGAGTATGACCGACGAAAACGGTGAGCCTATAACTGCAACGCCGCACGCAATGATGAAATTCAAGCTGAAGCTGCCTGTAAGGTGCAGCGAGCTGTCAATACTGAGAAGGATTAAGTAAGGAGAAACATATGAAAGCATTTGGACTTAACGAGCTGAGAGAGATGTTCCTCAGCTTCTTTGAAAGCAAGGGCCATAAGCGCCTGCCGAGCTTTTCGCTCATTCCGCAGAACGACGCAAGCCTTCTGCTCATAAACTCCGGTATGGCACCTATGAAGCCCTATTTCAAGGGCGAGCAGGTACCTCCCTCCAAGAGAGTATGCACCTGCCAGAAGTGCATCCGCACCGGTGACATCGAGAACATCGGCAAGACCGCACGCCACGGCACTTACTTTGAAATGCTCGGCAACTTCTCCTTCGGTGATTACTTCAAGAAGGAAGCAATCGCATATAGCTGGGAGTTCCTGACCAGTCCCGAGTGGGTTGGCATTGACCCCGACAGACTTTACCCCTCCGTCTATATTGACGACGATGAGGCATGGGAAATCTGGAACAAGCAGATTGGCATTCCTCCCGAGCGCATTTTTAAGTTCGGCAAGGGCGATAACTTCTGGGAGCATGGTGCAGGTCCCTGCGGCCCCTGCTCTGAGATTTACTACGACCGCGGTGAGAAGTACGGCTGCGGCAAGCCCGATTGCACCGTCGGCTGCGAATGCGACCGCTACATTGAGGTCTGGAACAATGTTTTCAGCCAGTTCGACAATGACGGCGAGGGCCACTACTCCGACCTAGCACAGAAGAATATCGACACCGGTATGGGCCTTGAGCGCCTTGCAGTTGTATGCCAGGGTGTTGACTCCCTGTTCGATGTTGATACCGTAATGAACATCACCAATAAGGTTTCCGAGATAACCGGCGCCTTCTACGGCAAGACCGCAAAGATGGATGTATCCCTGCGCGTCATCACCGACCATATCCGCAGCGCATGCTTCATGATTTGCGACGGCGTTCTGCCCTCCAACGAAGGCCGCGGCTATGTTCTCCGCCGTCTGCTCCGCAGAGCTGCCCGTCACGGCAAGCTCCTCGGCGTAAACAAGCCCTTCCTGTATGAGGTTGTTGACACTGTCATTCACGAGAACGAGTGCCAGTACCCCGAGCTTCGCGAGAAGCAGGATTACATCACCCGCGTAATCAAGAGCGAGGAAGAAAACTTTGCTAAGACCATCGACGCAGGTATGCAGATTTTCGCATCCATCCTTGCCGAGCATAAGGCAAAGGGCGAGAATGTTTTCTCCGGCGCCGATGCATTCAAGCTTTACGATACCTACGGCTTCCCCATTGACCTCACCGCAGAGATGGTAGAGGACGAGGGAATGCAGCTTGATACCGATGAGTTCAAGCGTCTTATGGAGGAGCAGAGAGTCCGCGCGAGAAAGGCTCGCGAGGCACTCGGTGACCTCGGCTGGGCAGGCATTGTCCTCGGCCTTGACACCACTCCCACCGAATTTACCGGCTATGACAAGACCACCGACTCCGCAAAGGTGCTTGCAGTTGTATGCGGCGAAGAGCTTGCATATGAAATTCCCGAGGGCTGCGAGGGCATCGTTGTTCTCGATAAGACCCCGTTCTACGCAGAAATGGGCGGTCAGCTTGCCGACTTCGGCGATATCGGCTTCTGCCTTGAGGATGTTGCCGAGGGTAAGTTCACCCGCTTCGAGGTCAACAATGTCAAGAAGGACAAGGGCAACAAGTACCTGCACTACGGCGTAATGAAGTCCGGCACTCTCAATGTCGGTGACGAGGTTGTCGCATCTGTCGATACCGAGCGCCGCAAGGCAATTTCCAGAGCGCACTCTGCAACCCATCTGCTGCACAGCGCACTGCGCGAGGTGCTCGGTGACCATGTCCATCAGGCAGGCTCACTCGTTGAGGCAGACCATCTGCGCTTTGACTTTACCCACTTCAACGCACTCAGCCCCGAGGAGCTTATAGCGATTGAAAACGCTGTAAACGAGGCAATTCTTGAGGGTATGGATATCACCGTCGAGGAAATGAGCATCGACGCAGCCAAGGAAATCGGTGCAACCGCACTGTTCGGCGAAAAGTACGGCGATGTAGTCCGCGTAGTAAAAATGGGCGACTACAGCATGGAGCTTTGCGGCGGTACTCATCTTGACAACACCGCAAAGGTCGGACCCTTCCGCATCATGAACGAAAGCTCAATCGCAAGCGGTGTCCGCAGAATAGAAGCCGTAACCGGCAAGGAATTCCTGCGCATTGCACGCGAGGCAAATGTAAGACTTGCAAAGGCAGCAGAGCTTCTCAAGACCAAGCCCGCAGAGCTTATCACCAAGACCGAAAGCTACATGGCAGAGATGAAGGAGATGCGTCAGAGCATCGACCGCATGAAGGACAAGCTCCTGTACGGCGATGTTGAGCGATTCCTGTTTGCAGCAAAGGAAATCGGCGGTATGCATGTTCTCACCGCAACCCGCACCGACCTTGAAGCAAACGACCTCAGAAAGATTGGCGACTTCCTGCGTGATAAGGATGCCGATGTTGTTGCTGTTCTTGCAACCGCAACCGAGGCAAAGGTAACCTTCGTTGCATCCTGCGGCAAGAACGCAGTTGCAAAGGGCATCAAGGCAGGCGACCTTGTCCGCGCCGTATCCGCTGTTGCAGGCGGCAAGGGCGGCGGCAAGCCCGACTCCGCAATGGGCGGCGGCACCGAGGTTCTCAAGACCGATAACGCACTTGCAATAGTAGACGATTTCGTAGCCGAAAAGCTCGGCATCTGATTGAAAGGAGATTACTATGAACGATTGCCTTTTCTGCAAAATCATAGCAGGGGAGATTCCCTGCACAAAGGTTTATGAGGATGAGTATGTATTCGCATTCCGCGATATCAATCCTCAGGCACCCGTACATGTTCTCGTACTGCCCAAGGAGCACATCTGCTGCGCAGATGCAATTAACGAGTCAAACTCCATGCTCGTTGCAAAGTGCTTTGAGGCAGTTGCAAAGATTGCAAAGGCTGAGGGTCTTACCAACGGCTACCGCGTTGTAAACAACTGCGGTGAGGACGGCGGTCAGACCGTTAAGCACCTTCACTTCCACATTCTCGGCGGCAAGCAGCTGACCGTGGAAATGGCATAAAAATTAAGAAAAAGCAGAAAGCCCGTAGACTTTCTGCTTTTTTTCTGTTCGGAGATATAGATATGAAGAGCGTCAGAAAGCTGGCAGCACTCTCAATTGGATATTCGCTGGCGGTGTTTACGGCGCATTACCTTCTGCCGACAGATGTACTGTTTATTGCAGCGGCAGTAACGGCAGTGATTGCGGCAGCAGGCCTGCTATTAGAGGGCAACAAGCGCCTTGTTATCGTACTTGTTGCATTAGCTGCGGCATTGGGATTTGTAAGCTACAAACTGCATTACGCCAACACCGTTGCCGTTTGCGAGCAATATACGGACAAGACAATAACCGTTGAGGCTACGGTGCTTGATTATCCCGATGAGCTTGAATACGGCAATCGCGTATATGTCAAGCTTTGCAGTGAAAACACACCGCAGGTAAGGGCAGCACTGTTTGATTACGATAACTGCATAGGCGATGTGCACCCCGGTGATATGCTTAAGGCTGAGGTGAAATTCCGCTCTGCAACCGTTAGATACGGCGAGGAGAATGATAGCAACATCTCCGACGGCGTGTATATGGTCGCGAATATCGGCGGAAGTGCTGAAACTACCCACAGCGGCAAATCAATCCGCTTTCTGCCGCAGGAGCTTGGAAAGCATCTGCGCGATGAGATACGCAGCATTTTCCCCGATGACAGCGCTCCGTTTATGCTTGCGCTGCTTAGCGGTGACAAGAGTGATTACTATAATGACGATGCGCTTTATACGGCGATGAGCATCTCGGGCTTGTCCCATGTTGTTGCCGTTTCGGGTATGCATGTGTCCTTTTTAGTTGCATTTTTGCAGCTTGTTATG
>JAZULF010000247.1:0-7279 GCA_045643645.1 Oscillospiraceae bacterium | reverse complement strand
CGCAAGCTTCAAGGAGGTCTTTGCAGAGGATAACGCAGATCCCGAGGTTGAATTCACCGTCGACAAGTCCAATGTTGATGCAAACAAGGCAGGCGAGTACGAGGTCAGCTTCACAGCAAAGGACCACGAGGGCAACGAAAGTGTCGCAAAGATGAAGTTCATCTTTGTTGAAAAGAGCGTTTCCGACGAAAAGCTCAATGCCGCAATCGACAGCGTGCTCGATGAAATCCTCGAGGAGGGTATGACAACCGAGCAGAAGGCATACGCAATCTTCGACTATGTAAATACCAAGATAAGCATGGGTGGCAAGTCCGACAAGACCGACTGGAAGGCAACGGCTTATAACGGTCTGACCGAGGGTAAGGGCGATGACTTCACCTGCTACGCAGTAAGCTATGCGCTGCTGCAGAGAATTGACTGCCGCGTACTCAGCATCGAGGGACAGAGCTCGCATATGTGGTGCTTCGTAAACCTCGGCAACGGCTGGTATCACTTCGATGCTTGCAGCAATGCACCTCAGAACACCCGCTGCTTCATGAAGACAAGCAACGAGCTCAAGGATATAAACAGCAGCTACTGGAGCTACAAGACCGCACAGTATCCCGTCCCCGCAACAATTCCCTACGCAATGAAAAACGCATAAGAGTTTTACATAAATGAATTGACGAGGTAATATAAATGAAAACACTTGCCGATACCTGCAAAATTGCCGTTGTTCAGGCTGAGCCCGTAATGTTTGACAAGGATGCCTGCATGGAAAAGGCGGTCGCGCTTATCAAGGAGTGCGTTGCCAACGGTGCAGAGCTTATCGTTTTCCCCGAGCTGTTTATCCCCGGTTACCCCTATGATATGAACTTCGGCTTCACCACCGGCAGCCGCAAGCAGAGCGGCAGAGAGGATTGGAAGAGATACTACGATAACTCCATTCTCGTTGACGGTGAGGAAATTCAGACCCTTTGCGAGCTTGCAAAGGAAAACGGCGTTTACATCAGCATGGGTTATTCCGAAAGAGATGCCGTTGTCGGCACTCTGTATAACTCCAATATCATGATTGCTCCCGACGGCACGAGCATGAATCACAGAAAGCTCAAGCCCACAGGCAGCGAAAGACTCATATGGGGCGATGCAAACAAGGATTACTTCCCCGTAATGGAAACTCCGTGGGGCCCGATGGGCAACCTCATCTGCTGGGAAAGCTATATGCCCCTTGCAAGAGTTGCGCTTTATCAGAAGGGCATCTCCATTTACATCTCTCCCAACACCAACGACAACAAGGAGTGGCAGGATACTATCCGCCACATCGCAATTGAGGGACACTGCTACTTCATCAACTGCGATATGCTCATCCGCAAAAGCTCCTATCCCGCCGACCTCAACGAGTATCCCGCAATCCAGCACCTGCCCGATATCGCATGCCGCGGCGGCAGCTGTGTAATTGACCCGTTCGGTCATCTTGTCAGCGATTGCATATGGGACGAGGAGGGCATCATCTACGCAACCCTCGATATGCAGAAGGTGCCGTCAAGCAAGATGGAGCACGATGTCTGCGGTCATTACGCAAGACCCGATGTGCTGAATCTCTCCGTAACCGAGCTTTAAGAAAAACAAAAACCGCTATGACGCATTGGTCATAGCGGTTTTATTATTTCCAATCTCCCGCAACTCCGTCGGGAGCCTTAGGCCCGTCTGTGCTTTTGATTGTATGCTCCTTGCCGCGGTAATCGCGGTATGCGATGTTCTCGCTTTCGGGCAGTGAGCCGCTGTTTTTCTTCTTTTTCTTAGCCATTTTATCCTCCGATTAAGCAAAGAATAAGTCCGTAGACAACGCTTGCGCTTATGCCGAAAACTATGACGGGACCTGCGATGAGAAACATCTTTGCCGCTGTGCCCGTGATAAAGCCCTCGGTTTTGAACTCGAGAGCGGGAGCGACCACGGAGTTTGCAAAGCCCGTTATCGGCACGAGCGTGCCGCCGCCTGCGTATTTTGCAAGCTTGTCGTAAATGCCGAGACCTGTCAGCACCGCGCCGATAAGCACAAGCACAATCGAGGCTGCGCTTGAAGCCTCGAGCTTTTCAAGTCCCTGCCGCATAAAAAGGTCATTGATAAGCTGCCCTACGCAGCAAATTAAGCCGCCCACCCAAAAGGCTTTGCACATATTCGGAAAAACGCGCGAGTGCGGCTGGCGCGAGTCGGAATACTGCTTGTACTCCTCGTTTGACATATTCAAGGTCATCAGCTCCAAACAAAAAGGGTATCGGTACAGTACCGATACCCTTATAATTTGCAGTTCAGCGGTTTTTATGCTCAATGCCGAGCAGAATTTCCTTTGCCGCAAGACCGCCTGCGTAGCCCGTGAGTGTGCCGTCTGCACCGATAACGCGGTGGCAGGGAATAATAACGGGAATGGGGTTGCGGTTGTTTGCCATTCCGACCGCGCGGCATGCCTTCGGGTTGCCGATTGCCGCGGCAAGCTCACCGTATGTACGCGTCTGCCCGTAGGGAATGTCCTGCAGCGCCGCCCATACCCTGTGCTGAAAATCCGTACCCTCGGGTGCAAGCGGCAGGTCAAAGCCTTTGCGCCTGCCGTCAAAATATTCGTTTAACTGCTGCACAGCATCAAGTATAATGCCGTTTGGCTTGTCGGCATCACCTGCACCGAAGCCGAGGCGCAGTATTGCATTTTCGTCGGCACTTAAATTGAGTGTACCGATGGGACTTTCAAAGCTGTAGGTGTATATCATATATCTACCCTTATATTGTCAACGCCGTTTTTCTCAAACTCGTTCAGGTATTCGTCCATTCTAAGAGCAAGCGCCGCGATATCGTCCTCATTCTCACCGTCAGCGTTCATATCGCGCCGAGCAAGCTCCTCGGCGAGAATGTCGAAGAAAACCGCGTCCTCATAGTCGGCAATGGCCTCGTGAATGCCGCCGTCCTCGTATGCCTTGGAGGGGAAGATGTGGCCGTGCCATGCCTGAATAAGCGAGCGCATACCGTTTTTTGCGCAAAGTCCGAAGAGCTTTTCCTGCACGAGGTCATAGTCCTCGAAGCGGTCACTCGCGCGTGTGGAGTTCAATATCCAGTTTCCGATGTACACCATATCAAGCAGTCTGCGGAATTCCTTGTCGGTCAAATCTATATTCAAAGCCGTGCCTCCAATCGCTCATAATCTTCTCTGTTCATTATATCAGATTGTCTGTCCCCATTCCACACAAAAAATACCTTGTAATTATCTGCGTTTTGGAATATTATATTAAAGTTAGGGCAAAGAGAGTTGATCCCAAACCGGTCTGCGCACGGCAGATTTCCCCGATACCGCGTCAAAGACCTTGAAAATATATATCCATTATTTTCTGCGGCCTTTTTCTTGTCTCGGAAAAATCTGCAGCGTGCAGACTGTAAGCACCTCAAAGACGATGATTTTTGAGGGATTTTTGACACGAGTGAAGCAGCTTTACGGGTGTAAAGCAATGAGCAAGGGGCAAAAAGCACCGAAAGGGGCGTCTCTGAGGCGGTTTGTGTTCGACTCTCTTTGCCCTAAGTAATGTGGAGAATTATCGCTATGAATAATAAACCCATAGGCGTGTTCGACTCGGGACTCGGCGGACTTACCGCCGTGCGTGTTCTGCGCCGACTGATGCCAAACGAAAACATAATATACTTCGGTGATACAGGCCGTATGCCCTACGGCGGCAGACCGAGAGCGCAGATTCGCGAGATTGCGCGACAGAACATAGCCTTTGCGGAAAGCTTCGGCGTAAAGGCAATCCTCGCCGCCTGCGGCACGATATCCAGCAACGCGCAGGATATCATCGAGGAGAACGAAACCAAGGTCATCGGCGTGCTCACCCCGGGCGCAGCCGAGCTTGTCGGCACGGGCTTTAAGAAGCTCGGCGTAATCGCAACGGCAACGAGCATTTCAAGCGGTGCGTTTCAGAGTGAAATTCTCAGGCTCGCACCCGATGCGGAGATTACCGCGATTGCCTGCCCCGAGTTTGTGCCGATGATTGAAAGCGGCCACATTGACCATACAGACGAGGTCGTTAAGGATGTTGTCGCAAGAACGCTCAAGCCGATTAAGGACGCAGGCGTGCAGGCACTGCTTTTAGGCTGCACCCACTACGGAATAATCGCAGATGCGATAAACGATTATCTGCCCGATGTTACGCTTGTCGGCGCTGCCGATGCATCTGCAAGAGCGCTGAAGGCATATCTTGAAAGCACAGGCGCGCAGGCTGACGCAACCCCCTCGGAGCAGTATTTCACAAGCGGCGACACCGAGGACTTTGTCCGGCTTGCACCCCTTATGCTCGGCTATGAGCTTAAAAGCGCGGTGCAGTATGTTGAGCCTGCACCCTTGGAGAATTAAAATGAATGCAGTAATAACCATTTCCGGCATACAGGGCGTATCGGGCGGCGAGCCTGATACAATCGAGCTTGTTACCGAGGGCATTTACTGCCGCACAGAGGACGGCTTTTTAATCAGATATCAGGAGAGCGAGATAACGGGACTTAAGGGCACCGAAACAACGGTCGATATTAATCCCGACGGCGTTACCGTCGCGCGAAAGGGTATGCTGAATTCAAAAATGGTCTTCCGTCAGGGTGAAAAGAGCAGCTTTCTCTATGATACCCCGTACGGCGCGGCAACACTCGGAGTTGACACAAGGAAGATTAATGCAAAGCTCGATGACTTCGGCGGTGAGCTGAGCATCGACTATGTAGTAAATATGGAGCACGCGGTTGTGAGCAAAAATGTGCTCCGAATGAGCGTAAAAACAAGAAGCTGATTTCTGAAAGGAACTGAGATAAAATGGCAAATATGATACAGATGGCCAAGGAGCAGATTACCGAGCTTGTAAACGCAGCATATCTCGCTGCAGCTGAAAAGGGCGAGCTGCCCGAGGGCCTTACTCTCAACGGCAGTGTTGAAATTCCCAAGGATACCGCAAACGGCGACTACGCCGCAAACTTTGCAATGGCAAGCGCAAAGCTTATGCGTATGCCTCCCCGCAAGGTTGCCGAAACCCTCATCGCAAATATGCAGCTTGAGGGCAGCTGGTTTGAAACCACCGATGTCGCAGGCCCCGGCTTTATGAACTTCCGCATGGGCAACAAGTGGTACGGCGATGTTATCAAGACCGTCAATGCCGAGGGAGAAGGCTACGGCAGCAGCGATATCGGCAAGGGCAAAAAGCTGATGGTCGAGTTTGTATCCGCAAACCCCACAGGTCCTATGCACATGGGCAATGCCCGCGGCGGCGTTCTCGGTGATGCACTCGCATCCGTACTCGAGAGAGCAGGCTACGATGTCTACCGCGAGTTCTATGTCAACGACGCAGGCAATCAGATTGAAAAGTTCGCAAGCTCCATCGAGGCACGCTGCATTCAGCTCGTTAAGGGCGAGGACGCAATCGAGTTCCCCGAGGACGGCTACCACGGCGACGATATTAAAGAGCTTGCACGCGGCTTCTGCGAGAAGTACGGCGAAAGCTGGCTTGAGAAGGACACCGCAGAGCGCCACGAAATGATGGCAGCCTTCGGTCTTGGGCACAACCTGCCCAAGATGAAGTCCGACCTCGAGCGCTACGGCATTAACTATGACGAGTGGTTCTACGAGTCAAGCCTGCACAGCTCCGGCTATGTTGCCGACAGCGTTGCAAAGCTCACCGAGCGCGGCTACACCTATGAGAAGGACGGCGCACTCTGGCTCAAGACCTCCGAAATTCTCGGCGAGAAGCTGCTCAAGGCAGGCAAGAAGCCCGAGGATATCGAGAAGCTCGAGCTCAAGGACGATGTACTGCGCCGCGCAAACGGCTTCTACACCTACTTCGCAGCCGACATCGCATATCACCGCAACAAATTCGAGCAGCGCGGCTTTGAAAAGGTCATCAATGTATGGGGCGCAGACCACCACGGTCATGTCGCAAGACTCAAGGGCGCAATGGACGCCCTCGGTCTTGACGGTGAAAATCGCCTCGATATCGTGCTCATGCAGCTTGTAAAGCTCACCCGCGGCGGCGAGGTTGTCCGCATGTCAAAGCGCACCGGCAAGGCAATATCCCTTTCCGACCTGCTTGACGAAATTCCCGTCGATGCAGCACGCTACTTCTTCAACTCCCGTCCCGAATCTCCCGTTGAGTTCGACCTCGAGCTTGCAGTCCGTCAGGACAGCGAAAACCCCGTTTACTATGTCCAGTACGCACACGCACGCATCTGCACAATGATTGCCGCTCTCGCAGCCGAGGGTCACGCAGTACCCGCTGCCGATGAGGTTGACTTCACTCTGCTTTCAACCGATGCCGAGCGCGAGCTTATTAAGCAGCTTGCAGCACTGCCCGAGGAGATTAGACTTGCTGCCCGTGACTATGACCCGAGCCGCATCAATAAGTATGTAACCGAGCTTGCCGCACGCTTCCACCGCTTCTACACCGCCTGCCGCATCAAGGGCGCAGACGAGGGTGTGCTCGAGGCAAGACTCTGTCTTGCAGATACCGTCCGCAAGGTAATCGCAGTATCACTCGCAATCATCGGTGTTTCCGCACCCGAAAAGATGTAATCAAAACAACGCAGACCGCTTCCCGAGGGGAAGCGGTCTGTTTTTGCATTTGTCAAAATACAAATTTAATCCAAGACCTGAATATTTGCAAAAAAGTATTGTAATTCAATGGTTTCAGTGCTAAAATACATTTTTGTGTTGAATTTTATTTAGGAGTTGGGTTTTTAATGAATAAACTCAGAAATGTAGCAATTATTGCCCATGTTGACCACGGCAAGACCACCCTCGTTGATGAGATGCTCAAGCAGAGCGGTGTATACCGTGAAAACCAGGAAGTTGTCGAGCGCGTTATGGACTCCAATGACCTCGAACGCGAGCGCGGCATCACCATTATGGCAAAGAACACCGCCGTTCAGTACGGCGATACCAAGATAAACATTGTCGATACCCCGGGACATGCCGACTTCGGCGGCGAGGTTGAGCGTATCCTTAAGATGGTCAACGGCGTTATCCTGCTTGTTGTCGATGCTGAGGGCCCGATGCCTCAGACCCGCTTCGTGCTTTCACGCGCACTTGAGCTCGGTCACAGAGTCATTGTTGTTGTCAACAAGATTGACCGTCCCGACCAGCGCATCCACGAGGTTATTGACGAGGTTCTCGAGCTTCTCATTGACCTTGACGCAACCGACGAGCAGCTCGATTCTCCGATGCTCTTCTGCTCCGGCCGTCAGGGCACCGCAAGCTACTCACCCGATGTTGCGGGCACCGACCTCAAGCCT
>JAZULF010000246.1:0-2212 GCA_045643645.1 Oscillospiraceae bacterium | reverse complement strand
TATTGTCCCGTGCGCTTAAACGGCACATCAAGCTCTTCGCAGATGCGGTCATACATTTTATTCGCACGGCGGATATACTTGTGCTTGAGTGAGCCGCGCGAGAGGTCAACACCGGGGTGCACCTCGCCGTCATTTCTGCCCGAGGCACCGAGTGCGAGGTCCGCCTCCTTCTCAAGCAGCAGAATATTCAGCTTATATCTCGAAAGCTCGCGGGCAATTGAGCAGCCCGAAATGCCGCCGCCGATGATAAGCACATCGGGCGTATCCCCCTCGAGTGCCGCATCCTTAAGGCCCGGCATACGCATAGGCTGAGGCTTCGCGCCCGTAAATACAATATCGTTTACGACATGGCGGTCGGAATGCGGCTTTGCGCACATCATACCTGCCGCAACAACATCCTCCCATTTATCGAGGCTGCCGCGCAAAACGATGCAATTATCCTCTAAGGATGCGCTGACCGCGCCGCCGTATGCCTTTTTGAGTTTTTTATTCAAAGCATTGATACCCATAGCTTCTCCTCTGCCTTACGAAACCGCGTTCGGCATTTTATGTGCACATTGCTGTATTTTCTATTTTTCCATTCTATACCCAACTGCATCTTTCGTCAATATTCGCTATATTTTTATCAAAAGAAAGCAAAAACCCCCGTAACAACAAATTACGGGGGTTGTCTTTTCTGTTTCAGCTCTTCTGAAGATTGCTTGAGGATGCTTTTCTTGTGGGCATCGGGTCGGGAGTGATGTATTCCTCCTGCTCGGAGCCGCTGTTATTGCCATTATCGCTTGAGCTGCTTCCGTTATCCTGCTTGGAGCCGGAATTGCTGCTTGAATTGCTATTGCTGCTATTCTTATTGCTGCTTGAGCTGCTGCTATTCTTATTGCTGCTGCTTGAGCTGCTGCCGGGCTGCTGAGCATCGGTGCCGCCCTTATTGCCGTTATCATTATCCTCGGCATCGTCCTTATTCTCGTTGTCCTGCTGATTATTCTGCTCGTCATCCTTCTGGACAATGGGGTTTTCCTTGACATCATCGCCGAACATACCTGCGAAGTCGCATGCAGTAAGGCAAAGGCAGAGTGCCACGGCGAGTGCAATTATCATAATTCTTGCTTTTTTCATTGTATAAACCTCTTTCCTGAATTTTCAGAAATTATTTATCTCTATTTCAATGCTGGTATTTTACCACAAATCAGTTAAAAGTGCAATTGATTTTCATATTATCATCCGTGAACAATTTATGACACGCTGCGCCTGGGTATACTTATCAAACGGCAAAAAACCGGTAATACATCAGCTGTATTACCGGTTTTTGATTATTTAATTATCAGCTTACAACTGGGGACCTGCGGGAACAAGCGCCTTGCCTGCTTCGTTGTATTCGTACTTGGAGAAGTTCTTGATGAAGCGGCCTGCGAGGTCCTTTGCCTTCTCTTCCCACTCACTTGCATCTGCGTAGGTGTCGCGGGGGTCAAGAATTCCGCTGTCAACGCCCTTGAGCTCGGTGGGAACCTCGAGGTTGAAATAAGGAAACTTCTTGGTGGGTGCGTTCAGAATATCGCCGCCGGGGATTGCATCGAGGATGCCGCGGGTATCCTTGATGGAGATACGCTTGCCGGTGCCGTTCCAGCCGGTGTTTACAAGGTACGCCTTGGAGCCGTTTGCCTGCATCTTCTTTACGAGCTCTTCTGCGTACTTGGTCGGGTGCAGCTCGAGGAATGCCTGGCCGAAGCATGCGGAGAAGGTCGGAGTGGGCTCGGTAATTCCGCGCTCGGTGCCTGCAAGCTTTGCAGTGAAGCCGGACAGGAAGTAGTACTGAGTCTGCTCGGGAGTAAGAATGGATACGGGAGGCAGTACGCCGAATGCGTCAGCGGACAGGAAGATTACATTCTTTGCTGCAGGTGCTGCGGAAATGGGGCGTACAATGTTTTCGATATGGTTGATGGGATAGGAAACGCGGGTATTCTCGGTAACAGACTTGTCAGCAAAGTCAATCTTGCCCTCAGCATCGAGAGTTACATTCTCAAGCAGAGCGTTGCGCTTGATTGCGTTGTAGATATCGGGCTCGGAGTCCTTATCGAGATTGATGACCTTTGCATAGCAGCCGCCCTCGAAGTTGAACACGCCGTCATCGTCCCAGCCGTGCTCATCATCGCCGATAAGCAGACGCTTGGGGTCGGTGGAAAGAGTGGTCTTACCGGTGCCGGAGAGGCCAAAG
>JAZULF010000245.1:0-3507 GCA_045643645.1 Oscillospiraceae bacterium | reverse complement strand
ACTTCATCACTCCCGATGACGGTCTGCCCTGTGAGCTGCGCTTTGATTTTCGCAGCGTTGAGGCTATTGAAATGCCGCTTGAGTACGACAGAGCCGTAAACACGCTCGTCAGCGGCAACAAGTCATATTTCTGCCTTTCGCCCGACAGTCCGCCCTATGCCTGCGTAACATGGGACCTTGCCTCCCGTCATATATCCTGCGAATATCTCGCGGAATATGAGGACGAGCTTAGGTATTCCTACAAAATCAGCGATTTTCTTCAGCTTGAAACGCTCCTTGCTGCATATGACGGCATTCTGCTGCACTCATCGTTTATCAGCGTAAACGGCAAGGGCATACTGTTTTCCGCACCCTCGGGCACGGGAAAATCCACGCAGGCGGATTTGTGGGTCAAATACGAAAATGCCGATATTCTGAACGGTGACCGTGCCGCAATACGAAGAGTCTACGGCAAATGGTCTGCATACGGCCTGCCCTACGCAGGCTCGTCACGCATTTTCCGCAACGAGTCCGTACCACTTGCTGCAATCGTAATACTGAGGCAGGCAAGGGAAAACAAAATCCGCAGGCTTGCGCCCTCCGAGGCATGGAAGGCTTTATATCCGGAAACAACCGCGCATATCTGGGACAAGGATTTTATAAGCAAAACACTTACCTTGCTTGAAGCCCTTGCATCCCAAGTGCCCGTTTACCTGCTCGAGTGTCTGCCCGACAAGGGTGCGGTAGACCTCGCGCGCGATACAATATTCAAGGAGGACAGCGCATGATTCAGATACCCGTCGAATCCCCGATAACCGAATTTCTGCATGCCAAGGCCTCAAAGCTCCGTACTCCCATAAGCGGCACCTTTGAGCTGACTCCGGTCTGCAATATGAGCTGCCGTATGTGCTATGTGCGTATGACAAAGCAGCAGCAGGAGGCTATACGCCCGCTCATCTCCGCACAGGAGTGGATTAACTTAGGCAAAACCGCAAAAGAACACGGACTGTTGTTCTTGCTTCTCACGGGCGGTGAGCCGTTTTCCCGTCCCGACTTCAAGGAAATTATGCAGGCTCTGCACAAAATGGGGCTTGTGATTTCAATCAATTCAAACGGCACGCTTATCAACGAGAAAACAATTGAGTGGCTGAAGGAAACTCCGCCCTCACGCATCAATATGACCTTGTACGGCGCATCCGATGAAACCTACGCAAGGCTTTGCAACAATCCCCACGGCTTCACGCAGGCAACAAACGCCATACGGCTTTTGAAGGAAGCGGGTATCACCGTAAAGCTCAACTGCAGCGTAACTCCCTACAATGCCGATGACCTTGAGGAGATTATGGCATTTGCAAAGCGCGAAAATCTCGTCATTCAGGCTACCTCCTATATGTTTCCTCCTCTCAGACGCGATGAAACAAAAATCGGTCAGAACGACCGATTCACTCCCGAGGAGGCTGCCTACTATTCCGCAAAAATAGAAATGCTGCTCAACGGTGAGGACGCATTTTTAGAGCGCGTAAAGCGCAACGATTTTTCCGCACTGACCACGGATATGGAGGACGATTGCGGCGAGCTTGAGGGCGAAGGCATACGCTGCCGCGCAGGCAAATGCAGCTATTGGGTCACATGGGACGGCAGAATGCTCCCCTGCGGAATGCTGCCGCAGTGCGGCACAGATGTTTTCAAATGCGGCTTTGAAGAAGCGTGGAAGGAAGCTATGGCATATGCCGACGGCATAAGACTTCCCGCAAAATGCAAGGACTGCGCAATCAAGGACACCTGCCGTGCCTGCGCGTCAATGGTCTACACCGAAAGCGGAAACTTCTGCACAATCCCGGACTACCGCTGCAAAATGGCGCACGCCTATCCCGCAGCCTGCAAAAAACTTGAGGCTGAAATACTGGAGGCACGAAATGCTGAAAAATAAGAAGCTATTAATAATACTTGCCGCAGCCGTAATAATTGCTGCTGCGGTAATACTGATTTTCGTTCTGCCGCACGATAACGCAGAGGTCACTCCCACAGATTCGCCGAATGCAAGCGAAGGCAATCCCGACAGCAACGCAAACGCAGCAGGCAACTCTGTGTATATTGACAACTCACCCATTACCGAAAACACCGACACGAAGGTCTTCCCCTTTGCAATTGAAGGCACGAATCTTGAGGTTATGAGCTATGCATCATATGACGGTGTCTTTATTGAGGACGGTACTGATACCACGATAAACGGTGTTTCAACTCTCATCATAAGAAATACGGGCAAAACCGCAATTGAGCTTGCAAACATTTCGGTAAATTGCAACGGCAAGCAGCTGCAGTTTACCTGCTCAAGTCTGCCCGCAGGTGCAATGGCAGTGCTGCAGGAGAAAAACCGCACTCCCTACAGCGACGGTACTCTGACCAATTGCACAGCTTCCGTAGCCGAGCTTGACACACTTCCGATGTCCGCAGACCTTGTTTCCGTAACTGAGGGCGATAACAACTCCCTCGTTGTCAAGAACATCTCAGGTGGGGCAATTCCCTGCATAAGAGTGTTCTACAAGTTCTACGCAAACGATGAAAAAGCCTTTGTCGGCGGCATCACCTATGTTGCCAAGGTCACCGACCTGCAGCCCGGTGCCGAACAGACAATCACACCGACGCACTACGCCGACGGTTACAGCACTGTAACTATGGTACGCACCTACGACTCCGCAAAATAACAATACTGCAAAAAGCACTGATGCTTAAAGCATCAGTGCTTTTTTATATATTCAGCTCTTCAAAGCGCGCCACTGCTCTTTGGCATGTCGAGTAGCCAACACTAAGAAGCACGGGCTTGTCTTCATCCTTTGCCCTGTCAAATGCCTCATCGCCCCATGGGTACCAATCAACCGGATTATCTTTGTGCTGCAGCAGATACGGTGATTTTTCATATTGCAAGCTGTTCATAATCACACCTCATATTCGTACTCAAACGATGCCTTGTCCGTCTCAAATTCCAAAACTGTTTCACCGTCAATCTGAAAGCAATAGCTTGCACGGCAGGAGGCGCTTTCGTGGATTGTCCGCACCATTGCGCTATCCATCGGTGCTTTAAGCGGCTGTGCGTTTTTCTCAAGAAGTCTTGCGGAAAGTGTGTACCTGCCCTGCCTTATAACCACCTCATTGTCGGCGAGTTTCACAACTCTTGCCCCCAGATAAGTTGCAAGCCTGAACTGCTTTCCCTGCCACAGAATTACACATATTATACCTGTAAATCTGCGCATCGCAAAGGGGATTTCAGCAACACTAAGCATCAGCGAGCCGCCCTCAAAGAAGCTCTGCGTCCACACATATCTTGACGGAAACGAGCGCCCTCTGTCGCCCTCAATGTAGCCTGAGTCGTTGTCAAATTTATAGCATTCACCATTAATGAAAATCTCGCCGTTGACGCGGTGGCGCATACTAACAATGCTATGTCGGCATTCCATAAACGGCACGAGCTTAAAAGGGCCCATAATATCATATTCAAGCGGCGTAAGCTCCGTGAATTTAAGCTCACCC
>JAZULF010000244.1:0-3088 GCA_045643645.1 Oscillospiraceae bacterium | reverse complement strand
TGTGCGCCATTGATGGAGGTCTCCATGAGGGGGCTTGCAACTGCCATGCGAGCTGCATCCTCTGCCTTGCCCTTGCCTGCTGCGCGGCCAACGCCCATATGTGCGAAGCCAGCGTCCTTCATGATGCAGGTAACATCAGCGAAGTCGAGGTTGATGAAGCCGGTGTTCTTGATAAGGTCGGAAATGCTGGTTACTGCCTGACGCAGAACATCGTCAGCAATTTCAAATGCGTTTGCGAGAGTGACCTTCTGGTCGGTTGCGTACTTCAGGCGGTCATTGGGGATGATGAGCAGAGAGTCGACCTTGCCGTGCATCTCCTTGATACCCTCGTTTGCCTGGTCCATACGACGCTTACCCTCGAACTTGAAGGGCTTGGTTACTACGCCGACGGTGAGGATGCCTGCCTCGCGTGCGATATCAGCAACAGTGGGTGCTGCGCCGGTGCCGGTGCCGCCGCCCATACCTGCGGTGATGAATACCATATCAGCGTCTTCGACTGCCTTTGCAATGTTATTGCGGCTTTCCTCTGCACTGCGCTTGCCTACATCGGGGTCGGAGCCTGCGCCCTGGCCGTGAGTGAGCTTTTCGCCAATCTGAATCTTCTGGTCTGCGTTGGAAACTGCAAGTGCCTGCTTATCGGTATTTACTGCGATAAACTCAACGCCCTGAGTTCCGGACTTAACCATTCTGTTAACGACATTATTGCCAGCGCCGCCGATACCGACGACTTTTATTGTTACAACATTTTCAGGGCCTGCTTCGGCTTTGAAATCCATAATTTTTCCTCCAGTATAATTATTAAAGGGCGCAACAATACGCCGCAACTGCTTTTTGCGATATGCTACATTCTATAACTTTTTTCTTCACAGGTCAATACATTTTTGTTCAGTTATGTAAACAAACTTTTTAATTTAGTGTTAATTCGGCTTGAAAGTAACCTTATTGCCGTCCGAAAGCTCCATTGTGCCCGCGTCATCGACCGTAAGCTGGGACACAGCGGACAGCAGCTTGCCGAATTTGTACTCGGTATTGTCCCTTGCACCGAGCTTAACGATGAATCTTCCGTCGTACTCAAAGGTCGGGTCAGCGACATTGCTGATGTCGATATCCGCTACCTTGTCAACAAGTGAGCGTGCCTGAATCTGATAGAGAATTTCAAGCAGATAGTCAAGCTTTGCCTGCTCAGTTTCATCTACGCTTACGGTTTCGCCGACCGCTGCACTGCTGACGCTTATGCCGCTGATATGCGCTATAAGTCCGGCATCCTTTTTATCAATCGCGCTTAAAAATTTACCCGTCTGGCTGATGCTCCAAAGCTCATCACCTACATCAATGCAGGCAACGGCCTTACTCTCTTCAACAACGATTGTCACGCGGTTAGGCAGGCTGCGGTTGATTTTAACAGAGTCAATGTACGGCAGCTTTACAACTACACGGCTTCCGGCGCCGATTCTGTTGATGAAAAACAGATTATCGCCGGTATGAATACCGGAAGCCGAGATTATCTCCTCCGAGGAGTATTTGATATTTCCTTGAACTTCAATCTTTGACACCTTGAAGAATACGCTCATAACAAATATTATTGCCACAATTATCAGGAAAAATGTCATCGGTCTGTATAACGCGCTATGCGCATTTTTACCGTTGCCCTTCTCCGCAGGCTTTTTGAAGTAATCATTGGTAGTAGACATTTACTAAATCTCCATAAACACATCTGCGCCGAGTGAGCGCAGTTTATAATCAAGGTTTTCATATCCACGGGCAATATGTCCGCTGTCAACAACCGAGGACTCGCCCTCGGCCGCAAGCGCCGCAATTATCATTGCCGCACCGCCGCGCAGGTCAGTTGCAGTTACGGTTGTACCCTTAAGGCTTCTTACGCCCCACACAGCCGCTTTTCTGTCCTCAATACCGATATCCGCGCCGAAGCGGGTTAGCTGCCTTGCGTGGCAAAATCTACTGTCAAAAACATTTTCGGTAAACTCCGTCATCCCGTCGGCTTTAAGCATTGCCGCCATAAGAAGCGGCTGGGAGTCTGTCGGAAACTCGGGGTACGGACCCGTAATCACGCTATCAGTTGCATGCAGATGTCCGTCTGAAATCAGTCTTACGCTGCGTTTTGACGGTATTATATCACAGCCTGCTGCATTTAGGAAGTGCTGTAAGCGCGAAAATTGCCTTGAATCCACACCGCGAAGCTCAATATCACCGCCTGCGGCTGCCGCAGCGCACAAAAATGTTGAGGCGGCAATTCTGTCGGGTATTATCCTATGTCCAATGTGCCGCTCTGCCGAAAAGCCCGAAATCGTTATCGTGTTTGTACCTGCGCCGCTGATATATGCCCCGAGCTTGCGCAGATACTCCTGCAGGTCGACTATCTCAGGCTCGCGCGCAGCACCCGTGATGACGGTTTCGCCCTCAGCCGCGCATGCTGCAAGCATTGCATTTTCCGTTGCACCGACGCTCGGAAACGGCAGGTCAATTCTGTTTCCCGTTAGCTTTGCGGCACGGCAGATTATTTCGCAGCCGTTTTCCTCAACCTCCGCACCTAACGATTTCATAGCGCTTATGTGCAGGTCAATCGGTCTTGCACCGAGCTTACAGCCGCCGGGTGCGGTGAGATGCACTTCTCCGCATCGGGCAAGCAGTGCACCCATAAATAGCACTGACGAGCGCATTTTCTCCATCATCTCGCGCGGTATTGCATTGCACGAAACCTCTGTTGAATCTATGTACACATCGTTTCCCTGCTGCTCCGCCGTACAGCCGAGGCATCGCAGGATGCGCAGAGTTGAGTCAACATCGCTCAACCGCGGCACATTCAGCAGCTCAGTAACGCAGGGCGATATCACCGATGCAGCCAAAATCGGCAGTGCCGCATTCTTTGAGCCCTGAACGAAGCATGCTCCTTCAAGGCGGTTTCCGCCGTTTATATGCCATATAGCCATAAAAAAACCTCGCAGAAAAGAATCTGAAATCAGGTCATTCTATGCTGCGAGGCTATTATTTGTTATTTTTTATCGCAGAGCGAAAGAATCTGCTCTGTGATTATATCCGTTGCTTCGGGCATTGCAAGCTTTGCCATTGC
>JAZULF010000243.1:0-2016 GCA_045643645.1 Oscillospiraceae bacterium | reverse complement strand
CCGTAGGGAATTATTCCCTGAAATACGCAGGAGAAGGTGTCGAGAATTGATGCGGTCTTGCGTGGGGAGATGCCGTAGCTTTCCGCCATTTCCTTTGCGATGGGGTTTGCCATTACGATTGCGACGGTGTTGTTTGCGGTTGCAATGTCCATTGCGCCGACAAGCAGGCCCATGCCGAGCTGACCGCCCTTCTTGCCCTTGAACACGCGCTTTATGAAGCCGAGCAGAGCATCAAAGCCGCCGTACTCACGGATGAGTGCGCAGATTGCGGAAACAAGAATTGCGACCATTGCGGTTTCGAACATACCCGCTGCGCCGTTGCCCATATTTGCGAGCAGGTCGGTTGCGGCAACTGCGCCCGTTGCGAGCATAATCACTGCGCCCGAGGCAATGCCTATGAGCAGAACAACAAAGACATTGACACCTGCAATACCGCCGACGAGGACGAGCAGGTAGGGGATAATCTGAACGAGGTTGTACTCGTATTCAGCATCGCTGACGCCCTCAGCCTTGAGGGTGAGAACAAGAATGAGTGCGAGTGTTGCAAGTGCCGCAGGAAGTGCAATGTGGAAGTTTTCCTTGAACTTATCCTGCATTTTGCAGCCCTGACCGTTGCAGGCGGCAATTGTGGTGTCGGATATGAAGGACAGATTATCGCCGAACATTGCGCCGCCCATTACAGAGCCGATGCAAAGAGGAATTGAGAAGCCCGAGGCTGCGCCTACTGCAACACCGATGGGGGTTATGAGAGTAATTGTGCCGACTGATGTGCCCATTGCAATGGATACAAAGCAGCTGACGACAAACAGCACGGCAACGGCAAATTTTGCGGGAATAATCGACAGCAGGAAGTATGCCACGCTCTGTGCGCTGCCGCGTCCGACAACGCCGACAAAGATGCCTGCGGTGAGGAATATGAGTATCATTATGACGATGTTTTTATCGCCTATGCCCTTACCCATCAGCTCGAGCTTGTCATCAAACTTCAGCTTCGGATTCTGAATACACGCGACTAAAAGCGCAACGAGGAAGGACACGACAATGGGGATGTTGTAAAAGCCCATCGGTATTTTCAGCACATACTCAAACAGTATGCCCAGACCAAGATACAGAACAAGAAATACGCCGATGGGAAGAAGTGCGATTGCTTTACCTTTTTTCATTTTCATCTCTCCTTTTGATTTATTAGGACGGAGAGCTTGCGCCGAGTGCGGCACAAAAAGGTACAAAAAAAGCTCCCGTCCCTGCAAATGCAAGGACGAAAGCGAACGCTTCCGTGTTACCACCTTACTTTATCTGCATCTCGCGGTGCAGACCTCATCGAGTGCCATCACACTCTATCGCTATAATGGGCGACCCATCGCAGTCTTACTTACGCTCGACTGCGCAGCTCCGAGACCATGTTCAGCTTTACTCTGCGTACCCTCTTTCAGCGACCAAGGGCTCTCTGTGCCGTTTTGCAAAGCTTACTCTTCTCTTCACAGCCTTTATGCATAAACTCTAACTTAAACTTCGTTGTTTGTCAACAAACGAACAATCCGAATATTTCGTGCGAAAATTTTCAATTTTTGAATAATCTGCACAAAAACACGGGACAGGCTTTTACACCTGTCCCGTCTGTAATTTCATTTTATAACCACATTGCCCTCGCCGAGCATTTCCTTAAGCTCGACGACAAGCGCCTCGTGAATGACGCACTGCGCGCCGATGCGCTTTTTCTCCCGCTCGCAGTAGATTATCATCTGCTGATTGCCTGGGAACATTGTGAGAATCAGTTCAATTTTCTTCAGCGCGGGGTTTTCCGCACTGTCGAGCTTGACCCACAGCTTCGCGCCCTCGGGCGGCTTAACTGCGGCAGCGGGCTTCTGCGGCTGATTATTAAGCTCGGCAATTGCGCCTATCGGCTTTATGACATCAACCATAAGCTGCGGCTCTTTTTCATCGCGCACGGAAATTCTGCCCTTAACGACAATCGGCGCATTATCGCGGATAAAGTTTCCGCCCGTATCGAGTGCG
>JAZULF010000242.1:0-1768 GCA_045643645.1 Oscillospiraceae bacterium | reverse complement strand
TACCTTCCCCGGAATTCTTAACAGCATTTACAAGTGTACCCCCATCCTCAATAAGCTTGAGGCAAAGGGCAAGCTGTGGCCCGTACAGGCTCCCTCCAAGTGCGAGCTTGCAAACCACGGCGCAATGAAGGTCCGCGGAATGAGCAAGCGCGAGGTCAAGAACCTGATTGAGGACTTTGTCAAGGCAGCAGTCCGCTGCAAGAAGGCAGGCGTCGATGTTGTCGAGCTGCACGGCGGTCACGGCTACATCATTCAGCAGTTTATGTCCCCGAATACAAACAAGCGTACCGACGAATACGGCGGCAGCTTTGAAAACCGTATGCGCTTCGTCACCGAAATCATCGAAGGCATCCGCAAGGAATGCGGCAGAGATTATCCTTTGATGATTCGTCTTACCGCTGACGAGATGTACGCAAGAATCGGTCAGCCCGGCAAGGGCTACGATATCGAGACCGGCAAGAAGATTGCCGTTTACCTCGAAAAGCTCGGCATCGATTGCATCAATGTAACCTCCGCATGCTACGATGCATACAGCTACTGGCTCGAGCCTACCTCCTTTGAGCCCGGCTGGAGAAAATATCTTGCAAAGGAAATCAAGAGCGTAGTCAGCATCCCCGTTGCAGGCGCAGGCGTTATCCGTACTCCCGAGCAGGCTGAGCAGCAGCTTCAGGAGGGATGCCAGGACTTCATCGCATCCGCCCGTACCTTCATCTGCGACCCCCACTGGGTCAAGAAGGCAGAGGAAGGCCGCTCCAAGGAAATCCGCCGCTGCATCGGTTGCCTCAACTGCATCCGCTCCTTCATGACCAACGCATGGGTAGGTGAGGCCTGCGAGTGCGCACTGAATATGAGCATGGGCAAGGAGAACGAATACTTCAATATGCCCAAGGACGGCGAAGGCAGAAAGGTCATCGTTATCGGCGCAGGTCCTGCGGGCCTTACCGCAGCACACACCATGCTCTGGCGCGGCTTTGATGTAACCGTCATCGAGAAGGAAGAAAAGCCCGGCGGCCAGGTTATCACTGCTGCAACCTGCCACCTCAAGGATAAGCTCTACTGGTGCATTGAGGACCTTATGGAGAATGTCAAGGCACTCGGCGGCGAGATTAAGCTCGGCTGCACGATGAGCGCAAAGGAAATCGCCGATATGAAGCCCTACTGCGTAGTAGTTGCAACCGGCGGCACTCCCATCCGTCCCAAGTCCATCCCCGGCATCGACCTCGACTCCGTCGTTCTCGCACACGAGATTATCAAGGGCGAGAAGAAACTCGAGAACAAGCAGGTTGTTGTTGTCGGCTCCGGCATTACCGGTCTCGAGGTAACCGAGTTCCTCAACGAAGAGGGCTGCGATGTTACCGTTATCGAGATGGCACAGCAGATTGCACCGGGCGCATGGTTCCAGCTCGTTGATGACGAGATGGAGCGCATCAAGCCCTACGGCACCAAGTTCATGACCGGCACCAAGCTCGTCGGTATCGAGGAAGGCAAGGTCCATGTTGAGGACGCAAAGACCGGCAAAAAGAGCGTTATCGCTGCTGATAATGTCGTTCTGTCCCTCGGCGTACGCCCCGTAAGAGACCTCGTCACCGACCTCAACGCCTGCGGCATCAGCAATGTTGTCACCGTCGGCGACGCAACCAAGAGCGGCACAATCGCAGATGCAAACCACAACGCATACGACACCGTAATGAAGATTAAGTAAGGAGAAAAGATTATGATTATCAATAAAACTATCGTACTTACCGGCGCATCCAGCGGCATCGGCCTC
>JAZULF010000241.1:0-31919 GCA_045643645.1 Oscillospiraceae bacterium | reverse complement strand
AAGGTTCTTGATATTGCGCTTATCCGCAATGACGGCGAAAAAGTCAGCGAGCCCGTAATGCCTGTCAAGGCTAAGAAATCACGCGCAGATATAAGACAGTAGGTGCGTAAATGAATACACTTAATGTTAACAAGGCGGAATTTATAAAGTCCGCTGCAAATCCGTCAGGCTTTATCCACGGCGATATTCCGAACATTGTTTTTTCGGGTAAATCAAATGTGGGTAAGTCATCGGTAATCAACCGCCTTCTCAATAGAAAAAACTTTGCGAGAGTCGGTCAGTCACCCGGCAAGACCATACATGTAAACTATTTTCTCATCGATAAAAAGGCCTATTTTGTAGACCTTCCCGGATACGGTTATGCAAAGGTTTCGCAGTCCGAGCGCGAGAGATGGGGCAAGCTTATGGAGCAGTTTTTCGCAACAGAGGGCCTTATCACACTCGGTGTTATGATTGTTGACTCCCGTCATAAGCCTACCGCCGATGATGTAACAATGGCACAGTGGTTCAAAAGCACGCAGTGCCCCTTGGTAGTAGTTGCAAATAAGTGCGACAAGCTGAAAAAAAGTGAGATTGAGCCCAATATGACGCTCATTCGTCAAACTTTGGAGCTCAGTGATGATATAATGCTTATACCGTTCTCGGCAGAGAAGGGAAACGGCAAGGATGCACTTATGTCGGAGATATTGAAGTATGTATAATACGGCAAATTCTTTTGCGGATATCATGCGCGGCCTTGACTGGAGTGTGCTGACAAATATGATAATGTCCGTCATTCCCGCTCTTATCTGCATAACATTGCACGAGCTGAGCCACGGTTTCGTGGCATACCGCCTCGGTGATGATACGGCTAAGCGAATGGGCAGACTCACATTAAACCCCATCAAGCATATCGATATCCTCGGTCTTGTAATGATGGTCGCGTTCAAGTTCGGTTGGGCAAAGCCCGTGCCCGTGAATATGTACCGATTTAAAAATCCCAAGCGCGATATGGCAATTACAGCGCTTGCAGGTCCTGTTTCCAACATAATCATCGGCTGCGTGTTTCTGTTCATCTTCGGAGCAGCCTATGCTCCGCTAATCGTAAAGGGTAGCGAGTTTGCGTCATCCGTGCTGGATATGATTTATATCACCGCATATCTTAGCTTTGCGCTTGCAATTTTCAACATAATTCCCATTCCACCGCTTGACGGTTCAAAGATTCTGTTCTCGTTAATGAGTAACGAAAGCTATATGAAGCTTATGAAATACGAGCGCTATGGAATGATTATTCTGCTTGTACTGATTGCGACAGATATAATGGGAAATCCCCTGCACAACGCAACACAGTTTGTTTTTGAAAAATTCTTTGTTTTTGCCGATTGGGGCTTTGCTCTGATGCAGGCGATTGTGGGTTGATATGGAAAATCCGACTTTCTTTCTCGAAGGAATAGTAAAGGAAAGAAATGAGCTTCAGGACTTTCAGGGTCCTTTAAGCCTTATCCTTATGCTTCTTTCAAAAAACAAAATAGAGATAAGAGACATTAAAATTGCCGATATTCTCGACCAGTACCTTGAGTATCTTGCCGAGATGGAGCGAATGGACCTTGAGATTGCCAGCGAGTTTGTACAGATGGCATCGCACCTTCTTTACATAAAGACACGCACATTGCTTGCAGGCGATGAGGAGGTCAGTGAACTCGAAGAACTGATGAGCTCCCTCGAGCAGTTAAAGTGCCGCGATATTTATACGGCGGTGCAGAAGGTTGTACCCGAGCTTAAGAAAGCATCTGAAACGGGACTTCTGTATTTTGCAAAGCTGCCTGAGCCTCTGCCTAAGGTGAGCCGTGAGTACGAGTATAAGCATGAGCCGACAGACTTGTTCAAGGCATTGTACGCGGTTGTAACGCGCGGTGGTAAGCCGATAGAACCCGAGTATGCTCACAGAATCGCACCCTCGCGCATTGTGTATGAGGTGCGCACAAAGAGCCGTGAGCTTATTGAACGCCTGCAGAGCGGGCCTGCAAAGCTCAGCGCACTGTATACTGCATGCGGCAGCCGCTCGGAAATTGTTGCAACCTTTATCTCAATTCTTGAGCTGTGCAGTATGGGTAGCGTCGAGCTGTCCGGAGATGAGGACGACTATACGCTCACATTTATCGGCGGCAATGTCGATGAAATCCTTGAAAGAATAATAGAGTAGGTAAAATTATGGAAACAGAGAATATAAAGTCCGCAATTGAGGCTATACTCTTTGCATCGGGTGAGCCTGTACCGGCTGCGAGAATATCACTCGTACTCGGAGTAGATGAAGAAGAAGTTTATGCAGCTGCAAAGGAGCTTGCTGATGAATACAGCTTTAATCAGCGCGGCATCAGACTGCTCAAGCTCGATAAGAATCTGCAGCTTTGCTCATCACCTGAATACGCAGCGGTTATCAGCAAGACCCTTGAGCAGCGCAAGCCACCCATGCTTTCTCAGCCTGCACTTGAGACACTTGCCGTTGTTGCGTATTTCCAGCCTGTAACCCGTGCATATATTGACCAGGTTCGCGGAGTAGACAGCTCTTATACGGTCGGCGTTCTTTTGGACAAGGGCCTTATTGAGCGCTGCGGCAAGCTTGATGTTCCCGGCAGACCCTCACTTTTGCGCACAACTGATGTGTTCTTGCGTACAATGGGTGTCAGTGAACTCACAGAGCTTCCGGAACTCCCGGACATAACAGCAAGCGACGGAGCAAAAAAGCTCGAGGATGCCATTGAAAAGCTCAATACAGTCGGAGAAAACCAGCTCCGCATTGAAGAAATCAAATAATTTGCAGAGGTGGTGCAAATGACGGCAGTGATAATTCTGTCGGCGCTTGCACTGCTTCTTTTTATAAAAATAAGTCTGCATGCAAGCTATGGAGAAAAGGGATTGTCCGTACATTCCGACATTCTGTGGTTTAAGATAAAGCTGCTGCCTAAGAGAAAGAAGGCTAAAAAGCAAAAATCAGCCGCTTCATTAAAAAATCGGCTGGAGATATTAAAAGTAATACTAAAAACACTTGATAAGCTAAGGCACATAATTGTATTCGATAGAGTAAGAATAAAATACATTGCCGCTGATGCCGACCCGTATAACACTGTTTGCGAGTATAATGCGGTTAATGCTTTTATCGGTGCGGCAATTCCTTTGGTTGAAAACTACTTCGGCGTAAAAGAAAAAGACATTGAAATTGATGCTGATATGTGCAGGGAAAGAAGCGAGCTTGAGTTTGAGATAAAGCTGTCATTACGCGTATATCAAATACTGCAGCTCGGTCTGTCTTCGGGTACGGAGGCTATAAAGCTTCTGTTAAGCCGCAAGGCTGACGAGCAAGATGAAGGGAAGGCTTTATATGGAAAACAAACTCAATGACATGATGCAGTCAACATTCGGAAGCATCAAAAAACTTGTGGAGGTAAACAATATTGTCGGAGCGCCGATTAACACTCCTGACGGTATGACGCTTGTACCGCTTTCAAAGGTAAGCTTCGGCTTTGGCGGAGCGGGAGGCGATATGCCCGAAAGTAAAAAGGACCGCTTCGGAGGCGGAAGTGCGGCAGGCGTTAAGATTGAGCCAATTGGCTTCCTTGCTGTTAAGGACGGCGGAGTAAGAATGATTAACATTATGCCGCCCGCTAAAAACAGCGTCGACAGAATTTTAGAGCTTGTGCCTGATGTGCTTGACAAGGTTGAGCAGTTGACCGATAAGCGTAACGGTTAAAAATCATAATAGATGTCAATAATAAGCACTACCTGATATAAAGGTGGTGTTTTTTTATGAAAAAAATTATTACTTCAGTAATGTGCCTCGTGCTTGCGGCATCAATGCTTTGCGCAGGCGCTTTTGCGGATTTTTCTGAGGATATATCCGCGCACAGCGCAATTTTGTACTGCGCTGATACGGGTGATGTTCTGTATGAGAAAAACGCCGATGAGCATATGCTGATTGCAAGCATTACAAAGATAATGACGGCAATTGTTATAATCGAAAACTGCGACCTTGATGCAGAAATAGTACCTGAGCCCGAGTGGTGCTGCATTGAGGGCTCAAGTATGTATCTTGACTATACAAAGTCGTATACAATACGGGAAATACTGACCGGTATGATGCTTGTTTCGGGCAATGATGCCGCAACCGCGCTTGCCTGCAATCTTGCAGGAGATGACCGCTCGTTTTCGGCAAAGATGAACGAAAAGGCAAAGCAGCTCGGTATGGAAAACAGCTCGTTCAGAAATCCACACGGACTTGATGACCCGGAGCATTATTCAACCGCGCGTGATATGGCGGTGCTTGCAGCCTACTGTATGGAAAATGATGAGTTCAGAAATATCGTTTCAAAGTATACTGCAACAGTAGGTGAGCAGACCTATGTTAATCATAATAAGCTATTAAGAGAGTATGACGGCTGTATTGGTCTGAAAACAGGCTACACAATGGCGGCAGGCAGAACTCTTGTCAGCTGTGCCGAGCGCAACGGAATGAGGCTTATCTGTGTTACTCTTAACGCACCCGATGATTGGAATGACCATAAGAAGCTGCTTGACTACGGCTTTGAAAGCTATAATTTAAGCTCGTTCAGCGATGAAAATTTCAAGCTTGTTTTACCTATTGCATCATCAGCCGCAAAAACTGCATCCGCAGTGCCTGAGAATGACATAAGAATCCTGACTAATAATGATGACGATGTCGATATTAAGCTTGAAGCACCGCGCGTACTGTTTGCGGGCGGTATGCAGGGAGAAAAAGTCGGCTCAATCCGCGTGTTTGTTAACGGAGAGCTTGCGGCAGAGGAAAATCTGGTTTATACTGAAAATGTTCCCGAGGATAAGTCGATTCGTTTGAATGGAATTGAGCAGATACAAAGACTTGTGCGATTCGGGGCAAAACCTTTTTATGTTTCATAGGTACGAAATGAAAGAAAGATTACAGAAAATAATTTCATCGTCCGGTGTCGCATCCCGCAGAGCGGGGGAGGAGCTTATCAAGGCAGGCAAGGTAAGTGTAAATGGCGTTACTGCAAAGCTCGGCGACAGTGCGGATATAGATATCGATACAATTTGCGTTGACGGTTTGATATTAAACCGTCAGGAAAAACGCACATACATAATGCTCAATAAGCCGCGCGGCTATGTTACAACGCTCAGCGATGAAAAAGGAAGACACTGTGTAAGCGAGCTGGTAGCCGATGTAGGAGCAAGAGTATTTCCCGTCGGAAGACTTGATATGTATTCCGAGGGCCTGCTAATTATGACCGATGACGGTGAGCTTGCTAATAAGTTGATGCATCCGTCAGCCGAGGTCAACAAGACCTATTATGCTTGGATTGAGGGCGAGTGCAGCAGCCAGGCGCTCGCAAAGCTCGGAAGCGCACTTGTGATTGACGGATACAAAATCAAGCCCGCTGAAGTTAGCGTTTTACAGGCAAAAAGTGAGTATACGCAGCTTTCAATAACAATTCACGAGGGCCGCAACAGACAGATAAGAAAGATGTGCCAGATGTGCGGTCTGAAGCTGAACAGACTTATGAGAGTAGCTGAGGGCTCATTACAGTTGGGTAACCTGAAAGCAGGAAAATGGAGATATCTTACAGGCAAGGAATTGCAAGAGTTATTACAAAAACAGAGCTGAATATATAATAATCATAATGTTTTTTGCCCCGAAATTGCTGGATTTGCAAGTTCGGGGCAAAAAAATTGCAAAATACTATTGCAATTTAAATGATTTGAAAGTAGAATTAACACATGTTTATTAATGGAGATGATAGCCATGGAAAAAGATCTTCTGAGCATACTTTCAAAAGAAAGCCACAGCTTCTCTAAGGGACAGAGAAACATAGCAAAGTATATTCTCAACAACTATGACAAGGCTGCGTTTATGACCGCAGGCAGACTGGGCAAAATTGTCGGTGTAAGCGAGTCTACCGTCGTTCGCTTTGCTGCTGAGCTCGGCTATGACGGTTATCCCGGCATGCGCAAGGCACTGCAGGAAATGATACGCAACCGCCTTACCTCTGTTCAGCGTATGGAGGTTGCAAAGAATATGATTGACGATACCGATATTGTAAAATCGGTTATCAACAGTGATATTCAGAATCTTCAGGCATCTCTTGAGGTTCTCAATCAGGATAGCTTCAATGAGTGCATTAATGAGATTATCGAGGCAAAGAATGTATATATAGTCGGTATGAGAACCTCAACCTCACTGGCAAAGTTCCTTGGTCTGTACCTCAATCTTCTGCGTGACAATGTCCATGTTGTTCACGATATTGCTGCAAGTGAGGTATACGAACAGATTATCAGAATAGGTGAAGGCGACCTGTTTATCGGCATCAGCTTCCCGCGCTATTCAAGCCATTCTGTTGATGCAATGCAGTTTGCAAAGAAGATGGGCGCAAAGACCATAGCAATTACCGATAGTGACGCATCTCCGTTTAACGGAATTGCAGATATCTGTCTGCATGCAAAGAGTGATATGGTGTCTTTCCTTGACTCCCTTGTTGCGCCTATGAGCCTTATCAACGCAATCATCGTTGCCGTTGGTCTGAGAACTCACGAAAATGTAGCCGAAACCTTCGAAAAGCTGGAGAGAATCTGGCTGGAGCATGATGTTTATGAGCCGGCTGAGCGCTGATGTAGTTGTTATCGGCGGTGGTGCCGCAGGAATGATGTGCAGCGCAGTTGCTGCCGAGAGGGGACTTGATGTTATCCTTCTCGAGCCTAATAAGATTCTCGGCAGAAAGCTGAGAATAACCGGCAAGGGTCGCTGCAATGTTACTAACAACTGTGATATCAAGGAATTTCTGAACAATATACCCGGTGACGGCAGATTTCTATACAGCGCGCTGAATAAGCTTTCGCCGCAGGCAACAATGGATTTGTTTGAGCATCTCGGTCTGCCGCTTAAAACCGAGCGCGGAAACAGAGTTTTTCCCGTTTCCGATAACGCAAACGATGTTGCAGGCACGCTTCAGCGCTATATGCACCGTGGCGGCGTAAGGCTTGAGCATGCCTCCGCAAAGCACATCATCACGCAGGACTCTGCGGTTGTAGGCGTTGAAACCGATGCGGGCATCATTGATTGCCGTGCGGCAGTTATCTGCACGGGCGGTTTGTCTTATCCGCTGACAGGCTCTAAGGGTGCAGGATATAAGATGGCCGAGGAGCTTGGACATACCGTTACACCGCGCAGACCGTCACTCGTACCGCTTGAGAGCAACGATGACTATTGCACCGAAATGCAAGGATTTTCACTTAGAAATGTAACACTTTCAGCATACGAGGACGGCAAACTCATATATAAGGAGCTTGGCGAAATGCTGTTTACCCATTTTGGCGTAAGCGGCCCCTTGGTGCTGTCGGCAAGCTCGCATATGAGAAACTTCGGAAGCGCAAGGTATACGCTGTCTGTTGACCTTAAACCAGCACTTGACGAAAAAAAGCTCGATGCAAGGCTTTTGCGTGATTTTGAAAAGTACGCAAACCGCGATTTTGCAAACTCACTCGGTGACCTTGCCGGCAAGGCAATGATACCCGTGCTTATTGAATTGTCGGGTATTCCTGCGGAAACCAAGGTCAATTCAATTACGAGAGAACAGCGCCATAATCTTCTGCATTTGCTCAAGAATTTCCCGATAAGCATAATCGGTCCCCGACCGATTGATGAGGCAATAGTAACATCGGGTGGAGTTTCAACAAAAGAAGTTAATCCTCGTACAATGGAGTCAAAGCTTATAAGCGGACTGCATTTTGCAGGCGAGGTGCTTGACCTTGACGCATATACAGGCGGATTTAATCTGCAGATTGCGTGGTCAACGGCATATACTGCCGCAAATTCAATTTGAGAGGTTAGATATGATTTCAGTAGCAATTGACGGACCGTCCGGTGCCGGCAAAAGCACGGTAGCAAAGAAAACCGCAAAGCTTTTCGGTTTTGTATATGTTGATACCGGTGCAATTTACAGAACAATAGGTCTTGCTGCATTTAACAGAGGCATTGATACAAAGGACAGAGAAAAGGTTATTGCACTGCTGCCCGAGCTTGTTATTGATATGCGCTACAATGAAAACGGTGAGCAGCGTATGTACCTGTCTGATGAGGATGTGTCAGGCAAGATAAGACAGCCTGAGATATCTATGTGCGCATCAAATGTTTCCGCAATTCCAGAGGTGAGAGCATATCTCATGGATATGCAGCGCAATATGGCAAAGAAATATGATGTGATTATGGACGGCAGAGATATCGGTACTGTAATACTGCCCGATGCAGACCTTAAGATTTTCCTCACTGCAAGTGCACAGGCAAGGGCTGAAAGACGCTATAAGGAACTCAGCGAAAAGGGCGTTGAAACAAGTCTTGAGGTTGTCCTTGAGGATATGCGCCGCAGAGATGAGCAGGATACAAACAGGGCTACCGCACCGCTTGCAGCAGCACACGATGCCGTATATCTTGATACAAGCGATTTGACCTTTGAGGAAAGCGTTGCAACTGTCTGCAAGCTCATTACGGACAAAACCGGAAGAGCATCAAAGGCATAACGGAGTTAAATATGGAAAATGTAATTGTAGCAAAAAGCGCAGGGTTCTGCTTCGGTGTAAGCAGGTCTGTTGATATGGCTGAAAAGCTGCTCGAGGAGGGCAATGCATGGTCATTGGGTCAGCTGATACATAATGACGATGTTGTCAATGTCCTTGCACAGAAGGGACTCGGGCTTATTAATACACCCGAGGAGCTGCCCGAGGGCGGCAGAGTTATTATCCGCTCCCACGGAATTGCAAAGTCTGTCTACGAGGTATTGGAGAGCAGAAATGCGGTAATAACCGACGCAACCTGCCCGAAGGTAAAGAAGATACACGAGATTGTATCCAAGGCATCGGCAAACGGCAGGTTTGTCGTGATTATCGGAATGCGCAATCATCCCGAGGTTGAAGCAGTTTGCGGTTGGTGCGATGAGCACATTCTCTGCGAAAATGTTGAGGAGCTTCAGAATTTCCTCGAAAACCGGTCGGATTTATCGGATAAACCCATAACAATGGTTATTCAAACTACCCAAACTCGCAGAAATTTCACCGAATGTTCGAATTTATTAAAAAAAAGATGTACAAATGTAGAAATATTTGATACAATATGCGGTGCAACATCCATGCGACAGGAAGAGGCGTCAAAACTTTCCGCCGAATGTGATGCAATGGTCGTTATTGGCGGCAAACACAGTGCAAATAGCGTACATCTTGCAGAGATTTGCAGACAGTTTTGTGATAATGTTCAGTTCATTAACAAGGCTGACGAAATCGAGATGGACAAGCTTAAAACTGCAAAAACCGTAGGAATAACGGCAGGCGCATCCGCACCTGCGTGGATAATTAAGGAGGTAAGTAATAAGATGAGCGAAGAAATCAAAATTGATGCTACTGCAGCAGAAGAGAAGGAGATGTCCTTCGACGAAATGCTGGAGGAATCCATCAAGACTATATATAATGGAGATAAGGTAACCGGCTATGTAGTTGCTATTACCGGCACTGAAATCAGTGTTGATATCGGCACCAAGTACACTGGCTTCATTCCCACCACCGAGTTTACCGATGACGGCATCAAGGTCGAAGAAGCTGTCAAGGTCGGCGACGAAATTGAAGCAGTTGTTGTTCGCGTAAACGATGTAGAAGGCACCGTAATGCTTTCCAAGAAGCGTCTCGATGTAGCTAAGAGCTGGGCTGCAGTTGAAAGCGCAGTTGAAGACGGCACCGTTCTCGAAGGCGTTGTTACCGAAGAAAACAAGGGCGGCATCGTTGTATCCGTCAAGGGCGTACGCGTATTCGTTCCCGCATCCCAGTCCGGTCTGCCCAAGGAAGCAGAGATGAGCCAGCTGCTCAAGCAGAAGGTTCGCCTTAAGATTACCGAGGTTAACCGCGGCCGCAAGCGCGTTGTCGGTTCCATCCGTGCAGTTGCACAGAAGGAGCGTCGCGAGCGCGCAGAAGCAATCTGGAATGAGATTGAAATCGGCAAGAAGTACCACGGCACCGTTAAGTCCATGACCAGCTATGGCGCATTTGTCGACATCGGCGGCATTGACGGTATGGGTCATGTTTCTGAGATGAGCTGGAACCGCATCAAGAATCCTGCAGAAGTATTCTCCGTAGGCGATGAGGTTGATGTTTATGTCATCAACTTTGATAAGGAAAAGCGCAAGATTTCCCTCGGCTACAAGGATCCCGCAGAGAATCCCTGGGCAAAGTTCACCGCTGCATACGAAGTCGGCTCCACCGCAGAGGTTAAGATTGTAAAGCTCATGACCTTCGGTGCATTTGCTGAAGTTCTTCCCGGCGTTGACGGTCTGATTCACATTTCTCAGATTGCAAACCGCCGCATTGGTAAGCCCGAAGAGGTTCTTACCGTTGGTGATGTAGTCGAAGCAAAGATTACCGCAATTGACAACGAGAATCAGAAGATTTCTCTCTCCATCCGCGCACTGTCCGAGCCCGCACCCGCAGAGGAGCCCGTAGCAGCTGAAGAAGAGTCCGCAGAAGATGCTCTCGTATACGAAGTATCCGAAAACGGCGAAGCTTCCGGTGAGATTGTAGAAGACTGATAATTAAACAATCTGTAATTGCCCACTGAGTGCTCAGTGGGCATTTTTTATTGATTTATCAGCATTTTTTGGAAGTAATCACTTGCAAAAAATCAACAGTCTGTGTATAATAAGTTTATAAATATACAATTGGGAGGGATAGTCTTGTTTGTTATCGGTGATTATATTGTTCATCCGATGCATGGCGCCGGAATTATTGAAAATATAATAAGCAAGCGAATCAACGGTGATGAACGAGAGTATTATGTTCTCAAGCTTCCCGTTGGCGATATGGTCGTTATGGTACCGGTGCTGGGCTGCGAGAATATCGGAGTAAGGCCGGTTGTTAATTCAGCCGAGGCCGATTCCGTCCTTGATGCTTTTTCTGAAATTGAGGTATCTATGACTCAGAATTGGAATAAGCGCTACAGAGAGAATATGGACAAGATTAAAAGCGGTAATCTTATTGAGGTTGCCGAAGTGGTTAAAGGACTTATGTGCCGAGATGCAGACAGAGGTCTTTCTACCGGTGAGCGCAAAATGCTGCATTCCGCAAAGCAGATTCTTGTTTCGGAGCTTGTTATTGCGCTGAATACTGATTATGAAAGCATTGAGATGAGATTAAGCTCATCAATTTGATTGAGGAAACTATGTCAGTTATTGATAAAATTCTAAAATTCAAATCACCCGTTAAAAATTACTGCTCTGTGGTAATTGTTGCTGCAGGCAGCTCTCAGCGCATGGGTAAGGATAAAATACTTATGCAGCTTGGCGATAAACCTGTTATTGCACATACGCTCAAGGCATTTCAGGACTCAGAGGTCATTGACGAAATCGTTGTAGTTACAAGGTTTGAGAGTATTCAGGAAATTGCAGACATCTGCAATGAATACGGCATAAGTAAGGCAAGCAAGATTGTTCTCGGCGGCAAAACAAGAGCAGAATCGTCACTTATCGGAGTTTGTGAAGCAAGTGATGAAGCTACTGTTATTGCAATTCATGACGGAGCAAGGCCTTTTGCTTCAGCAGAGCTTATTGAGCGAGCCGTGAGCGCTGCATATGAGCATAATGCAGTAACTCCCGCAGTTTCTGCTACCGATACAGTCAGAATTCTTAATGCAAAAGGTGCAGTTACATCAACTCCCGACAGAGATTGCGTCATGCTGATTCAGACGCCTCAGGTATTTAATGCCGATATTATCAAAGGCGCACTTACAAAGGCGATAGAAAAGAACACAATGCTTACTGATGATTGCTCTGCGGTTGAGGCAATGGGTGTAAAAGTAACCGTAGTTGCAGGCGAGCAGACAAACATCAAGCTTACCTCGGCAATGGATATCTATATTGCTGAAAAGATTCTGGCAGACAGAGGTGCGCAGGCATGAGAATAGGTCATGGATATGATGTGCACAAGCTTGTAGAAGGTAGAAAGCTCATCCTCGGCGGAGTCGATATCCCATACGAAAAGGGCTTGCTTGGGCATTCTGATGCTGATGTACTGACGCATGCGCTTATGGATGCGCTTTTAGGCGCTGCGGCGCTTGGCGATATCGGCAAGCTGTTTCCCGATAATGACGATGCTTACCTCGGTGCCGACAGCATTGAGCTTCTGAAAAAAGTCTGCGAGGTGCTGAAAATCGGCGGATATAAGGTCGTAAACACAGATTGTACGGTTATTGCACAAAGACCGAAGCTTGCGCCTTTTATCGATACGATGCGTGAGAAGCTTGCAAAGGCAATGGGAATACCCGTTAACTGCGTCAGCGTAAAAGCAACAACCGAGGAAAAACTCGGATTTACCGGCGAAGGACTTGGGATTGCCGCTCACTCAGTAGTATTAATTGAAGAAATATGATTATCAGCCGTCTGCTGGACGGCTGATTTTTTAACATAAAATACCGTATCGCATAGTATGAAATAAAACTCAGAAGGGGATTGCTATGCGGTATTTGATTATGAGCAGGTCGTTGACATATGCACAGCGCGCGGCGCGAGTGCTTGAGAATAACGGAATAGGCGCAGGAGTCATAAAGGCGCCTGTCGGGTTAAGCGGAAATGGCTGCAGCTATAGTGTTGCGGTTTCGCAGGCTAAAGGACAGAAGGCGGTTAATATATTGCGAAAAGCCGGATTGCTGCAGGGAAGGGTTTATCTTCAGAATGCGGATAACAGCATTGAGGAGGTAACTATGTGATATATCTTGACTCTGCTGCGACAAGCCTTCTTAAACCGAAAAGCGTCAGCCTTGCAATGCAAAATGCAATGAAAAATATGGCAAGCCCCGGAAGAGGCTCGCATTCTGCGGCAATGCTTGCGGCAGATAAGGTCTATGAATGCAGAGAATTAGCCTGCAGGCTATTTGACTTTAATGCACCTGAGAGAGTTGTTTTTACAATGAATGCATCCCACGCCCTTAATATTGCAATTGGCTCGATTGTGTCAAAGGGAAGCAGGGTTGTGATATCGGGGTATGAGCATAATTCGGTCACAAGAACGCTGAAGGGGCTTGGCGCTGATGTGATTGTAGCCGAGTCAAAGCTGTTTGATGCTGTTGGCGCTGTTGAAGCATTCAGGGAAGCGATACCGAATGCAGATGCAGTTGTCTGTAACCATGTATCAAATGTGTTCGGCTTTATTCTGCCGGTATATGAAATTTCAAGGCTTTGCGCTCAATATCATGTTCCGCTGATTGTAGATGCATCGCAGTCGGCGGGAATTGTTGATTTGGATATGAACAGACTTAATGCTTCGTTTGTTGCGATGCCGGGTCATAAGGGGCTTATGGGACCGCAGGGCACAGGTATACTGCTTTGCAATGAAACTCCGAAACCGCTTATATTCGGAGGTACTGGCTCGGAAAGCATTGTGCAGAATATGCCGGACTACCTTCCGGATATTGCTGAGGCAGGCACTCATAATGTGGTCGGAATAGCGGGACTTACTGAAGGTATGAGGTATGTTCTATCAAACGATGCCGATAAGATAGGCAGTTACGAGTCCGGACTTTGTATGTTTATGGCATCGAAGATAGAACACATAGACGGCCTTGAGGTGTTTGCAAGCCGAAACGGCACACAGGCGGGAGTGCTTTCCGTAAGGCATAGAACTGTTGATGCGGAGGAACTGTGCGATAGACTCGGAAAGAGGGGAATAGCAGCAAGATGCGGACTTCATTGCTCGCCGCTTGCGCACAAAACCGCAGGCACAATTGAAACCGGAACGGTGAGATTCAGCTTTTCGCCCTTTATTTCAAAAAAGCAGGTTTTAACCGCCTGCGACATCCTTGAAAGCGTGATTAATTTCTGAAAATTAATTAATATTTAATTGTTTTTTAGTCAGATATATATTATAATATAGTGATTAAATTTTCATATACGCGGGCTGGAAACAGCCCGCCGAGATAAGTGGTGAGAATAATGAATGGAATAGCCCGCTTTTTCCAGGGGATGGGCAGTCTTATATCTACAATCGGTCCCGCCGATATCGTTGATATCATAATAGTTGCCTATCTGATTTATAAGGTCATCGGCCTTATCAGAAAGACAAGTTCATATAACCTTGCAAGAGGTCTGCTTGTGATTTTGATAGCGCTTTGGTTGTCAGGTCTGTTCAAGCTTACGATGATAAATTACCTCCTGCGTAAGGCTGTTGAAATCGGTCTTATTGCCCTGGTAATACTGTTCCAGCCCGAACTCAGAAAACTGCTTGCCAAGATGGGTACCCGCAATTTTTACGGCATCATCTCTCCGAGGGCAAAGAATATGTCAGAGGTTGAGTACGCTATAAATCAGACGGTTCTTGCATGCATACAGATGGCTGAAACAAAGACCGGTGCACTTATCATCTTCGAGCGCAGTATGAAGCTCAATGATATCATCACCACGGGCACGGTCATCGACGCGGATATAACTGCAGAGCTGCTTAAGAATATCTTTTACCCGAAAGCTCCGCTGCATGACGGCGCGCTGATAATTAGAGATTCCAGAATTGCAGCAGCAGGCTGTGTCCTGCCGCTTACTGCGAACAATAATCTCAGTAAGGACCTCGGTATGCGCCATCGCGCAGGCATCGGTGCAAGTGAGCAGTCGGATGCAATCGTTGTTATTGTTTCCGAGGAAACCGGTGCAATTTCAATAGCAATTGAGGGCATGCTTAAGCGCAATCTTGACAGAGCAACATTTGAAAAGCTTTTGCACAATGCACTCGTTCAGGAAGAAGTTAAGAAGAGCACAGCCGCAGAATTGATTTCGCGCGTTTTTAATAAGCGCAAGGTGAATAGCGATGAAGCAAAACAAAACGATAATAAAGATATATAACAGCAAGGTTTTCTGGGTAATAATGTCCCTTCTTTGCTCGTTCGTTATGTGGTCATTTATTACCAGTCCGAATTCGGAGGATTTCAAGCAGACCTTCCGAGGCGTTCAGGTCGAATTCGTCGGTCAAGAGGAGCTGCTGTCTGAGCGCAGCCTTTCAATTTCCGAGGTTGATACGCAGTCTGTAACGGTCACCCTTAAGGGCAGCCGCAGTAATCTGGGCAAGCTTAAAGCCAGCGATATCAAGGCTGTTATTGATGTAAGCAATATTAAGCAGCCTAATGATATGACTTGGGCATATGAGCTGCAGTATCCCAGCAATATCGACCAGAACGATATTACCGTTGTCAGCAAATCTCCCGAAACAATTAATTTTACCGTTGTTAAGAATGCTACCAAGACGGTCAGCGTCAAGGGCAGCTTCGAAGGACAGATTGCAGACGGTTGTGTTGCAGAGGAGTATGTATTCGAGCCCTCTACGATTGTGATTGAGGGTCCCGAGGAAACGCTGAACAAGATTGACTATGCCTGGGTAACCTTCGGTGAAGGCAGAATTGAATCGACCTATTCTGAGGAGGTTGGCTTTGTACTGAAGGAAGAGTCAGGACAGATTGTTTCAACAACAGGCCTTAAGCTTTCGTCAAATGTTATTACTGCAACTCAGCCGATTCTCAGGACAAAGGAAATCCCGCTCACTGTAAACTTTATTGCAGGCGGCGGCGTAAATGAAGATGACTGTACGGTAACCATCGAGCCCAAGACTCTCAAAATTGCGGGCGACTCGAGAATTGTTGACAGCATAAACAGTCTTGTTCTCGGAAATGTAGACCTTTCGGCTTTCCAAAGCTCCTACACGCATACCTTTGCCGTTACGCTTGATGACGGAATTCAGAATCTCACAGGCGTAACCGAGGCTAAAGTAACTGTAGAGGTTGTCGGAACTCATACCAAGACCTTTACTACGGATAACATTTCCTGCAAGAATCTCAAGTACGGCTATTCAGCCAAAATTGATACCAAGTCAATGGAGATTACACTGCGCTCCAAGGATGCTGATGTTCTCAACAACATCAAGCCTAATGACCTCAGCGTAGTAGTTGACCTTAGCGATTACGAATCAACAACCGGACAGGTAATTGCAAATGGCAAGGTCATTATTAACAAGTATGAAAATGTTGGTGCTGTCGGTGATGTAAAAGTAACACTGACGATATCCAAGGATTAAGAAACGGAGAAAAAATGACTCAGGATGCAGTAGTAACAAGAGTTTTCCCTAACGGGCTTGCGGAGGTTGCGGTAACCCGCGGCACCGCCTGCGGCAGTAATTGCGGCAACTGTGAAAGCTGCGCATTTCAGAATGAACTGAAGGCGATTGCCAAAAACACTGTTCATGCAGTGCAGGGCGAAAAGGTAATAATCGAAAGCGTTTCGTCACGAATCTTCAGCGCGGCATTTTTGCTCTATATTGTACCGTTCATTGCACTGTTTATCGGCTATGCGGTTGCAGCTGCCAATAGCCTTTCAGAGGGAATGTGCATACTTGTAAGCTTTGGTTTCTTCCTGGTTGCGGTTGCAATCGTTGTAATTTACCAGCGCATTAACAAGAGAAAGAAACCCATCACCTTTGAAATTACCCAGCTGCGCTGACAGGAGGAAATTATGATTAAGAGTATGACCGGATACGGCAGCGCAAAAGGCACTGTTGAAGGTATTGAAGTATGTGTTGAATTAAAAAGCGTAAACAATAAGTTTCTTGATACATCTGTGCGTTTGCCCAGAAGCTTTCTGTTTGCGGAGGACACGATAAAGTCCGCAGTACAATCCCATATCAGCCGCGGTAAGGTTGATGTGTTTGTAACGGTTGACAGCTCAATGGCTGATGATATGGTTGTCAGAGTTAATGAGCCGCTGCTCAAGGGCTATATCGATGCACTGAACCATATTGCTGAGGAATTCAATATTCCCAATGAGCTTAATGCACTAAGCGTTAGCAGGTTTCCCGATGTTCTGTCAGTTGAAAAGAAGGAGCTTGACGCCGACGCAGTTGCCGAGGGCATACGCAGCATAGCCGAACAGGCTCTGTGCGACTTTGACGCAATGCGTGAGCGTGAGGGCGATAAGCTGCGTGAGGATGTGCTTAATAAGCTTGAAACTATAGACAAGCTTGTTACGATAATTGAGGAAAACGCACCTAAAACAGTTGCTGAGTACCGTGAAAAGCTCACTCAGAAGCTCAATGAGGTTCTCGGAACTGCAGGAATTGATGAAACAAGAATTCTCACCGAAGCTGCTATATTTGCCGATAAGGTTGCGGTTGACGAGGAAACCGTAAGACTTCGCAGCCATATGGCACAGCTCAAGTCGATGCTTGCAGGAGGCTCACCCATAGGGCGTAAGATTGACTTTCTGCTGCAGGAGTTCAACAGAGAAGCAAATACAACCGGTTCTAAATGTCAGAACGCCGATATTGCTCATGTTGTTGTTGACCTCAAGTCCGAGATTGAAAAAATCAGAGAACAGATTCAGAATATCGAGTGAGGTAACAGATTGAAGCTCATAAACATCGGATTTGGAAATATGGTTTCTGCTGATAGAATTGTTGCGGTAATAAGTCCTGAATCAGCGCCTATTAAGCGCGTAATTCAGGATGTTCGCGATAAGGGTATGCTTGTTGATGCTTCCTTCGGCAGAAGCACAAAGGCTGTTCTTGTAATGGACAGCGGTCATGTAATTTTATCCGCGCTGACTCCCGAGGCACTCTCAGCGCGAATGTCAAATATAAGCGAGGAAGGTACAGAAAATGGCTAAGCAAAGAGGAAAGCTCATAGTAATATCCGGTCCGTCCGGAGCAGGAAAGAGCACTGTTGTATTCAAGGCTCTTGAGGGTCGCAACGATGTCTGCTTCTCGGTATCGGCAACCACCAGAAAGCCCAGACCCAATGAGGTTGACGGCAGAGAGTATTTCTTTGTAGACCTTGATAAGTTCAGAGATATGGTCGCAAACGATGAATTTCTCGAGCATGCTGAGTATGTTGCAAACTCATACGGCACTCCGAGAGCATATGTTGAGAAGAAACTCGACGAGGGTATGAATGTTCTGCTCGATATCGAGGTTCAGGGCGCGCTTCAGGTACACGAAAAAATGCCCGAGGCTGTTATGATTTTCATCGTACCGCCTTCCATGAAGGAGCTTGAAAACCGTCTGCGCGGAAGAGGCACCGACTCTGAGCGTAAGATTGAAGCAAGACTCATTCGCGCTCGCGAGGAGTATAAAGCAGCTGATTTTTATGACTACATCATCGTAAACGACGATGCAGACGAGGCTGCAAAGGAGTTCTCGGCAATTATCACTGCTGAGCACTGCAAGTATGATTTAAGAAAAAATATTTTAAGTGAGGTTTGATTATTATGATGCTTTATCCCCCCGTAGCTGAACTGGTAGACAAGACCGGCAGCCGTTACCAGCTGGTGAACCTGGTAGCAAGAAGAGCACGCGCAATTTCCACAGATGCAGAAGAAAGCGGCGAAATCCTTGAGAAGAAGCCCGTTTCCGCAGCTATCGACGAGGTTTACACCGGAAAGCTCATCATCGATAAGTAATAAAGCTATGCTCAGCGGAGCAATAATCTCCGCTGGGTTTTGAATTCTATTAGGAGGTAATGTATGGCTGAAGCTAAAGTAGCTAAAATTGCGGTAGCCGCCGCAACATACTGGTTGGACAAGCCATATGATTACCTCATACCCGAAAGCCTTCGAGGACTGTTAAAACCCGGAATGCGCGTTACTGTGCCGTTTTCGCGGGGTAACAGACGCAGCGAGGGAATTGTATTGAGCTTATCGGATACCAGTGAGTATGGTGATAAGCTGAAGCCCGTTGATGTATTGCTTGACAGTGAGCCTGTTCTTACAGAGCAGCAGATAAAGCTCGCTTTGTGGATGCACGATAGATTGTTCTGCACAGTGTATGACGCGGTAAAGACAATTCTACCGGCAGGTCTTTGGTTCAAGGCTGACGGCGCAAGAAAGGTCAATGACAAGACCCGTGAGATGATTTCGCTTACGATTGATGCGCAGGAGGCATATGAGCTTTCACAGAATAAGCGCCGCAAAGCGCCTCAGCAGGCAGCGTTATTAGAGCTTCTGTGTTCAACGGGAAGAGTACCTGCGCATGAAGCGCTGCATTTTACCGGCGCATCAAGACAATCTCTAAATGCGCTTATAAAAGCAGAGCTTGTATGCTCGGACTTTGAAGAGGTTTTCAGAAGACCTGAAATTCATTGCGGCGAAATCTGCGATATTCCTGAACTTAATGCTGAGCAAAATGATGCATACTGCGGCTTGAAGGAGCTGCTTGACTGCACTTCAGCGCAGGCTGCATTGCTGTTCGGAGTTACAGGCAGCGGCAAGACATCTGTTTATATTCACCTTATTGACGATGTCCTTAAATCAGGGAAAAGCGCTATTTTACTTGTTCCCGAGATTGCTTTAACACCGCAGATGATTCAGACCTTTTCAAGCTATTTCGGTGACAGTATCGCCGTTTTACATAGCAGCTTGTCAATCGGTGAGCGCTATGATGAGTGGAAAAGGGTTAAAAACGGTCTTGCTAAGCTTGTAATTGGCACCCGAAGCGCAATTTTTGCTCCCTGCGAGAATCTTGGACTGATTATCATTGACGAGGAGCAGGAGGATAGCTACAAATCCGAAAACTCCCCAAGATACCATGCACGCGATATCGCAAAGTACCGATGTGCAAAGTCGGATTCTTTGCTGCTGCTTGGCTCGGCTACACCCGACCTTGAAAGCCGATATTCCGCTGAAGCAGGCAGGTACAAGTTCTTTGAGCTGAAAAAACGCTACAACGAAATGCTGCTGCCGTCAGTCAGCATAGTTGATATGAAGCGCGAGCTTCGCAAGGGTAACGGCGGGAATATCAGCTATAAGCTGCAGGACGAGCTTGCTGAGAATATCTCGCGCGGAGAGCAGAGCATTCTGTTTATTAATCGGCGCGGAGCAAATAAGCTCATAAGCTGCGGTGATTGCGGCTATGTGTACAAATGCCCGAATTGCAGCGTCTCGCTGACTTATCACAGCGCAAATAAACGCCTTATGTGCCATTATTGCGGCTATTCACGCAGGGCAGATGATAAATGCCCCGATTGCGGAGGAATTCTTACATTCATCGGAGCAGGCACACAGTTAATTGAGGAAGAGCTTAATCAGCTGTTTCCCGGTGTGCCCGTTCTGCGAATGGATACGGATACCGTTAAGGCGGCAGGCACTCACGAGGTGTTGCTGCAGAGGTTCGGTGATGAAAAAATTCCGATTATGGTCGGAACGCAAATGGTTACCAAGGGGCTGAATTTTGAAAATGTTACCCTGATTGGTGTCCTTTCAGCTGACCAAAGCCTATATTGCAGTGATTACCGCTCGGGTGAGCGAACATTCTCGCTTATTACGCAGGTTGTCGGCAGAGGCGGCAGAGGTAAAAAGCAGGGCAGAGCGGTAATTCAGACATTCACACCCGATAACGAGATTATCCGTCAGGCAGCTGCGCAGGATTATGATAGTTTTTATCGCGCGGAGCTTGAGCTTAGACGCCTGCAGAGAACACCGCCCTTTGCAGATATAATCTCAATAACCGCATCGGGACAGAGCGAGGATGCGGTAATGCGGTGCTGCACCGACATCAGAAATATGCTTCTTGCATCTATTGAAGATGAGTATGCAAGAGTTTTAGGACCTGCACCTCTGTCGGTTGTTAAGGTCAATAACAGATACAGATACAGAGTTAATATCAGCTGCAAGGCTGATTCAAAGATGCGCGCACTTGTATCGGCAGTGCTGATTAAGTGCAATTCATCGGGAAAATATAAGGGTGTCAGCATTTTTGCCGACAATAACCCGTCAGACTAATATATGGAGTGTACGATATGGCACTGAGAAACATAGTTACTAAAGAGGATAAGATACTTTATAAGACCTGCCGCCCCGTTGTTAAGTTCAACGAGCGCCTGCATCAGCTTCTCGACGATATGGCTGAAACACTTGAGCAGGCAAACGGAGTAGGTCTTGCTGCACCGCAGGTCGGCGTTATCCGCAGAGCTGTGCTCGTAATCGAAACCAATGTTGAAGAGGACGAGGAGGAGTTCATCATTGAGCTTATTAACCCCGAAATCCTTGAAACCGCGGGTGAGCAGATTGGCGCAGAGGGATGCCTGAGCGTACCCGGTGAATACGGTATTGTGCGCAGACCCGAACATGTAAAGGTAAAGGCTCAGGACCGTTACGGCGAGTGGTTTGAGTATGAAGGCGAAGGTCTCACTGCAAGATGCATTTGCCATGAGCTGGAGCATCTTGACGGACATCTTTTCACCGAAAAGTGCGAAAGAATGCTTACTGAAGAGGAAATCTCCGGCCCTGCCGAGGAGGAATAAATGCGAATAGTTTTTATGGGCACGCCCGACTTTGCGGCTGCCTCCCTTAAAAAGCTGATTGATGAAAAGTATGAGATAGCAGCTGTGTTTACTCAGCCGGACAAGCCGCGCAACAGAGGAATGCAGATGTCCTTCAGCCCCGTCAAGGAGCTTGCGCTGGAGCACGATATTCCCGTTTACCAGCCTACAAAGCTGCGTGATGGAACGGCAACCGAGCTGATTAAGTCAATAAATCCCGACATTCTCGTTGTTGTTGCCTACGGAAGAATTCTTCCCGACGATATGCTTTGTGCAACGAAGTACGGTGCAATAAATGTCCACGCTTCGCTTTTGCCTAAATACAGAGGCGCAGCGCCAATTCAGTGGGCAGTTCTCAACGGCGATAAGGTAACGGGAGTATCCACAATGTATCTTGCATCGGAGATGGATACGGGTGATATCATCTACACCGAAAAGACTCAAATCGGCGAATTTGAGACCTCAGGTGAGTTGTTTGATAGGCTTATGGTTATGGGGGCAGACCTTCTCGATAAGACTCTGCGCGACATAGAGGCAGGCGTTGCACCGAGAACTCCGCAGAATCATGCAGAGGCAAGCTATGTTACCATGCTCGATAAGAGCATCAGCCCCATTGACTGGAATAAGTCTCCGAGAGAGATTATCAAATGGGTTTACGGCCTTCAGCCGTGGCCCGTTGCAACAATGCAGATTGAAAACGATACCTTTAAGGTGTATTCAGCTGAATATACCGAAACTAACACAAACAAAGCACCGGGCAGCATTGTAAGTGCCGGCAAGCAGGGCATTGAGTTTGCATGCGCAGGCGGCAAGACAGTAAGAATTACTGAGCTTCAGGCACCCGGAAAGAAGCGTATGAGGGCTGCCGACTATCTGCTCGGACACCCGATAAAGATTGAGGATTAATATGTCAGATTCAGCAAGAGAAGCGGCCTTGACTGCACTTGAGCGCTGCAGACGAAGCGGCGCATGGTCATCGGCTACGATTGATTCCGTTATAACTAAATACGGTTTGGACGGCAGGTCAGCTGCTCTTGCTACCCATATTTGCCTTGGCGTATTGCAGAATATGACTCTGTGCGATTTTTACATTGACTCTTACTGCAATTCATCGGCAAAGATTGAGCCTAAGGTAAGAGATATTCTGCGCACCGCAGTATATCAGCTTGCCTTTATGGACAAAATTCCTGCAAATGCAGCGGTTAACGAGGCGGTGAGCCTGTGCAAAAAGCTTGGCTACTCAAGAGCTTCGGGCTTTGTAAATGCTGTCTTGAGAAAAATTTCGGCAAACATCAATAATCTTCCCGAGGTACCCAACAAGGGGACGGCAGATTACCTTGCCGTCAGATACAGCCACCCAAAATGGCTTGCAGAGTACATGATAAATGCACATGGCTATGACTTTGCTGAAAGCTTTTTTGATGCGAATAACCGCGAACCCTATACTGCAATTCAGGTCAACACTCTCAAGATAAGTACTGATGCGCTTAGGGCTAAACTCGAAAATAGCGGAGTAGAGTGCAAAGCTCATCCGTGGCTTTTAGATTGCCTGCTTGTAAGCGGAAACATTACCGCAATGTACGGCTTTGCTGATGGCTTGTTTTATGTTCAGGACCCTGCAGCGCGCACTGCAATTTCAATTGCCGAGTTCAAACCCGGAATGAAGGTGCTTGATGCCTGTTCGGCGCCAGGAGGAAAGAGCTTTGCAGCAGCAATAGATATGCAAAACAGAGGAAGCATTCTTTCCTGTGACCTGCATGAGAAAAAGACAAATCTTATTGCTTCGGGCGCGGAGCGGCTCGGAATAAGTATAATCACTACAAAGGCGGCAGACGCAAGAGTTAAGCTTGATGATGAGTATGACATAATTATTGCTGATGTTCCTTGTTCGGGCTACGGAGTAATTCGCAAAAAACCCGATATCAGATATAAATCCGAAGCCGAAAGGGCAGGACTTCCGCAGATTCAGTCGGCAATACTTGAAAATTTGTCGTCTGCAGTAAAACGCGGTGGCTTGCTTGTTTACTCAACCTGCACCGTGTTTTCCGAGGAAAACGGGAAAATCGTTGCTGATTTTCTTGAAAAACACAGTGAATATACTGCGGAGAGCTTCAAACTTCCAAATGGGAAGCTTGCAGAAGACGGAATGTACACTTTCTGGCCGCATATTGACGGCACTGACGGATTTTTTGTTTGCAAGCTTAGGAGAAACTAATGAAAGATATAAAATCAATGCTCCCTGAGGAGATTGCTGCGGATTTTGCAGAGCTTGGTGAGCCTAAGTACCGTGCAAAGCAGGTATATAAATGGCTCAACAGAGGTGTCGGCTCGTTTGAGGAAATGAGCGACATTCCCAAATCTCTCAGAGAAAAGCTTGAAAGAGAATATTCAATTTATAAGCCCAAGGTAATCAAAAAGCAGGTTTCAAAGATTGACGGTACTATCAAGTATCTTTGGGAGCTGCGTGACGGAAACGCAGTTGAGACGGTTGTTATGAGCTATAAGCACGGAAATACCGTCTGCGTATCATCTCAGGTCGGCTGCAGACAGGGCTGTGCCTTCTGCGCATCAACAATCGGTGGCCTTGTGCGCTGCCTTGAGCCGTCTGAGATTCTCGATGAGGTGCTGTTTTCACAGATTGACTCGGGTAAACCCATATCCAATATAGTGCTAATGGGCATTGGTGAGCCGCTTGATAACTTTGATAATGTTGTCAAATTTCTCAAGCTTGTCAACAATCCCGACGGTATGAATATAGGAATGCGTCACATTTCACTTTCAACCTGCGGCATTACAGAAAAGTTTGACGAGCTTGCGGACCTTAATCTGCAGCTTACGCTTTCTGTTTCACTGCATGCACCCGATGACGAAACCCGTTCTAAGATTATGCCTGCAAACAGAGGTCGCGGAGTTGACGAGCTTATGGCCTGCTGCAGACGCTATTACGATAAGACGGGCAGAAGAATATCCTTCGAATATATAATGATTGACGGCGTTAATGACACTGAATACCACGCAAAGCTGCTTGCAAAGCACGCAAGAGCGGTATGCGCGCATGTTAATCTGATTCCCATGAACCATGTTGAAGAGCGTGAGTTCAAGCCGTCAACCCCTGCACATATCAAAGGCTTTATAAAAGTCCTTGAAGAAAACGGCGTTAATGTAACTGTAAGAAGAAAGCTCGGCGGAGATGTTGACGCATCATGCGGTCAGCTCCGCAGAAAAATTGAGAAGGGCAAGGGACGCTCATGAGAAGTTTCGGTGTTACCGATAAAGGTAAAGTCAGAAGCGAAAACCAGGATAGCTATATCGTTGAAAACTGCGACAAGAGAAAGTGCGTTGTTGCAGTAATTTGCGACGGTATGGGCGGCGCAAAGGCAGGTGACTTAGCAAGTCAGCTGTCAAGCAAGGCATTTGTCAGTAAAATATTCGAGACTCTTATTGCGCCTCGATTCTTTATTGGCAATCAGGAAAAGCTCCTGCGCGAAAGCTGCGACGATGCTAACGGCGTTGTATATGAATACTCATGCTTTGATGCTGACTATAACGGTATGGGTACAACGCTCGTCGGAGGCATTATCTCAAGACGAAAGGCCTACCTTGTAAATGTCGGTGACAGCCGTGCATATCACCTCAGCAAAAATGAAATTAAGCAGATTTCTGTCGACCATTCTTATGTAGAAGAGCTCGTTTCGATGGGCGCAATAACAAAGGAAGAGGCAAGAAATCATCCTAAAAAGAATATTATCACCAGGGCAATTGGTATTGATAAATCGGTAGCAGCAGACTACTATGAGGTGCCGCTCCGTAAGGGCGAGGCAATTTTACTGTGCTCTGACGGACTTTCAAATATGGTAACTGATGACGAAATCTTAGCTGCCTATAAGTTTGAAAACTCACCCGAAGAGGTGTGCCGCAGCTTGATGACGCAGGCACTCGACAGAGGTGCAAGAGACAATGTGTCTGTTGTGCTGGTTAAGATTTGATATTTGCAGGTGCTCATATGGAACAAAGTACTGATAAATATATAGGTATGATGCTCGATGACAGGTATGAAATACTTGAGCTCATCGGCACCGGCGGTATGGCAAATGTTTATAAAGCCTTATGCCATAGACTAAACCGCTACGACGCAGTTAAAATAATGCGTGATGATATGGCTAATGATGAGAATATAATTAAGCGGTTCAGAGCAGAATCAAGAGCCGTTGCGATGCTTTCTCATCCTAATATTGTATCCGTCTACGATGTAAGCCACAGCGAAGATGTTGAATACATCGTTATGGAGCTTGTTGACGGCATAAATCTGAAGCAGTATATGAAATCAAAGGGCGCTCTTCCTGTTGACGAGGTGCTCAATTTCAGCACTCAGATTGCAAAAGCTCTTTCTCACGCGCATAGCAAGGGAATAATACACAGAGATATCAAGCCGCAGAATGTTATGCTGCTTAAGGACGGACTCATCAAGGTTGCGGACTTCGGTATTGCTGCATTGCAGAACGGCATTGAGGAGCACTCGGACGAAACCGTTGGCTCTGTTCACTATATCGCACCCGAGCAGGCAAGAGGTCTTGCCGCAGATGCACGAAGCGATATTTACTCGCTCGGCATAGTGATGTACGAGATGATGACAGGTAAGCTGCCTTACATCGGAACATCTGAGGTTGAGGTAGCGGTAAAGCATATGAATACCGATGCAATACCGCCTCGTGAGCTTGTTCCCGAAATTCCCAAGGAGCTTGAGAAAATCTGCCTTAAGGCTATGGCTACTGATATCAATGACAGATATCAGACCGCAGAGGAAATGCTTTCCGACCTTAAGCAGTTTAGCAAGCATATGGCAAAGTCGGCTCATAAAGCTTCGGGCGTTGCTGCAAGCAGCATCGATTCCGAAAGCATAGATGATGGCAGACAAAACAAAAAGAAGAAAAAGAAGTTTTCAATCGGCTCAGGCATTATTGCTGTTCTCATTCTCATTATGCTTGTGTTCGTGTTTATAAACGGATACTTTTTGAAGGATTTATTCTCAAAGCCTGAAAAGGTTGAGGTTGACAACTTCGTAGGCAGATACTATGAGGATGTTATCAACGATGTGGACTATGAAAAGGTCTATAAGTTCACCGTTACTTTCAAGCTTGACCTTGACCACGATTACGGAATAATCATAGACCAGAGTCCGCAGAATGGAACTACGAAATCAATAAGCAATAAGGACGAAAAGGTTGAGGTTGAGCTGATTATCAGCTCAGGTGATGTTCTTCCCGAGGAGCTGAAAGCTACGGGCACGGTACCCGATGTTGTCAATAAAGAGCTTAACGATGCAATCAAGGCATTGAAAGCAGCGGGCTTTACCTATTCCGTCAGCGAGGCGCCGTCTGAGAGTATTACCAAGGACTATGTAGTGTATACCGAGCCTGCAGCAGGTGAGTCTGCAGCAGCAGGCTCTGAGATTGTTATAACCGTAAGCATCGGACCTGAAACTGAGATGACCGAGGTGCCTAAGCTTGTAGGCCTGACTAAGAGTGCTGCAATTGAAAAAATCGAAAACAACAATCTGAGCATCGGCTCGGTTGATAATGTTGAGAGTGATTATGAGGCAGGCACTGTAATATGGCAGAGCTATGATGCAGGCAAAACCGTTGAGGAGCATACTAAAATCAGTCTGCAGATATCATCGGGTAAAACCGACGGAGAGGCATAATGCTGATGGAAGGAACAATAGTAAAGGCATTAAGCGGCTTCTATTATGTCAGCTGCGAAGGTCGGATTTACGAGTGCAGGGCACGGGGAAAGTTCAGGCTTGACGGCACATCCCCGCTTGTCGGCGATAAGGTTAGCTTTACACTTGACAGTAATAACAAGGGCTATATTGAGAAGGTTTATGAAAGAAAGAACTTTTTCATAAGGCCCGCAGTTTCAAACATTGATGCACTTGTGTTCATTGCTGCAAACACAAACCCCGTTACAGACCCGTTCCTTATTGACAGGGTATCGGTAATTGCGGAGGAAGCTGACTGCGAGCTTATTGTTTGCATAAATAAAATTGACATTGACAGTGCTGATGAGCTTTATGATACCTATACCCGCGCGGGCTTTGTTACAGTGCGTACAAGCGCGGAAACGGGCGAGGGCATAGCTGAACTTAAGTCAGCACTCAATGGGAAAATATGCGCCTTTACGGGCAATTCGGGTGTCGGAAAGTCCAGCATTCTCAATACAATTGTACCAGAGCTGAAGCTAGAGGTAGGTGCTGTCAGCGAAAAACTCGGCAGAGGCAGACATACAACCCGCCATGTCGAGCTGTTTGATATCGGAAACGATACATACATTGCCGATACACCGGGCTTTGCTTCGTTTGATATCGAAATGATGCAGACAATTCAGAAGCAGGATTTGCAATACGATTTCCGTGAATTCAAAAAGCATATCGGTAATTGCAGATTTAATGATTGCGCTCACCTAAAAGAACCGGGATGTGCAATAACTGAGGCGCTTAATTCAGGAGAAATTCTGCCAAGCAGATATGAGTCCTACAAGAGAATGTATGAAATGAGTGCCCAGACAAACTTCTGGGAGATTAAATAGATATAAAATAACCGCCACCGGCATAGAGTTTAACAACGCTGTGCTGGGAGGCGGTTTTTTGCATAACGGACGAAAATCCATAGTGGCAGTGATTGCTATTCTGACCGGAGTGATAATAATTCTCTCTCTTGTGTTGCCGTCTCAGTTCTGGTGGTTTGTGCTTGCTGCGGGACTGATAGCATTCGGCGTATGGCTTAACAGATGTAAATAGCTAAATGAATAATGAAACCATTGGACTCATAGTATGTACAAATACGATTGCAAGGGAGTAAATTATGGATATTGCACTTGAAAGAAAATTCCTGAGCACCTACAAAATGATATTCAGTGCCGAGCGCATATGCGACATTAGCAGTGATATTGTTGTGCCGGATACAAAAGAGGACATACTGAGAATTATATACACAAACGCGAAATACAAAATAAGGTCAAAGGATGTTGAGGCAGCAAAGCTGATTATCCATGGTGAGCTTGAGGTGAATGCTGCGTATGTAACGGATAACGGCGATAAAATCGATTTGCTGCGTACTGACATTCCGTTTGAGTGCGAATTTGAGAATGAGGATATTGACAGCAGCGGCACTTCGGTGTGCGATATCAAACTGGTAGCGCTTGAATCGCGCATACTGAATCCGAGAAAAATAATGGTCAGCGCACAGCTTCTTGTATGCGGCAAATGCTATCATATCGAAGAATTTTCGTGGTATGAAAAGCCGGTTGAAAACAAAAGCAAGGTGTATTTTAAGAATGCATCTGCGGATTTAAGCCTTGTTGATGTGGTTTGCGAAAAGACATTCTCATTAGAAGATGAGCTTGATTTGAACGGTGTTTCTGACGATGCTCAGATAATAAGCGCGAATGTGGAATTTGTTTCGGATTCAGCCGATGCAGTAGGCTCAAAGCTGATAGTAAAAGGTCATACACAGATTGGCATTCTATATGTCAATGACGGCAAAATTGAAAAAACTGAAAAAGCAATCGGGTTTTCACAGATTTTTGAGCTGACCGAAAGAGATGTAGTACCGGAATATACTGCATATGTATTACCCACGGGTGATTATTTCGAAATAAAAGACAGTCGGTTATCTTTTGAAATACATGCGGTAATGCAAATTGTTTGCACCGCATCAAAGCAGATAAGCTTCTTATCCGATGCGTATGCCTGCGGTGCTCAATTGCAGCTGACCGAAGAGTCAAAGGATATCTGCATTAGCCGTAGAAAAAATCAGTACAGAGAAAGAATTCAGCTGATATATACCTCAGATTTTGATGTTTTATCAGTAGAGAATACTTCGGTGACAAACGGCAGGATAAAGACCGTTGAAAATGAAATCTCTGTACCTGTGTATGCGGATATTATATATACTGCTGCGGATAATCAGCTTCGTTCAGCTAAAATACAGACAAGTGCTAAGTTTTCAACATCAGATGAACCGGATGAATTTGATGAGCTTGATATAAGAATTGACGGCGCGAGGTCAGTCATAAACGGAAAGGAAATCACTGTAATCGTTGATGCAACGGTAACTGCAGTTGTCAATAGCAATGAGCAGGCTCGAATGATTACTGCTGCTTCTGTAGAAGAGCAGATTGATGCAGAGCCGATGCCGTCGGTTTATATGTGCAGAGCATCAGACAATGACCTTTGGAAGCTTGCAAAGCAGTATAAATCGGATGTAAAAGCTATTGCAGAGCTAAATAAGCTTGATGATAGTGATAGCGTTAAGGGCAGGCTTTTGATAATTCCGAGAATAAAATAATAAAAGCTCCGCAATACAAAGTATTGCGGAGCTTGAATTTTGTTTATTTACCAGATAACACCGTCGGTGCTGTCCAGAGGAGCAATGCTGATGAAGGTCTTGCCAACGCCGAGAGCGAGGGGAGTACCGTCGGTCAAGGTGTAATGGAAGTTATCATTGCGGTGGGAGCGAGTCCACTTAATCTCAACATACTTACCGCCGGTGCAGAAGAAGCCGTTGCCGGAGCCGACAAGATTCATTTCCTGATGGCCCTTGCCATCAACAGTCTTGGTTGCAACATTGAGGATAATTACATTGGTGAAATCAATAGAAGTGTTGTAGCCGTCGGTGTACTCGGTGCCGTTGATGAATGCGTTGTAGCAGGACTTGCTGTCGTTGTACTTGAGCTGAGTGGAGGTGTTGGAGCCACCCTTGGTGCCGTAGTAGAAGACGGTGAAGTCCTTGGAATCCTTGTTGCACTGGGATACTGCATCGTGGCTGAATACAAGACCATAGGTGGTATCAAAGCCTGCGGGATGCTCGGTTGCGAAGTTGCTGGATGCATATTCGGCAATCTTATCACCCTTAGCATAGAGGGTGTGCTCATAGCTGACCTTGCCGACTCTGTCGGGGTCACGAACCCATGCGCTGCCTGCTGCACCGTATGTAGCGTCGATATCACTGATACCGTACTGCTTGATATCGGATTTAGCCTGAGTGCTGCCGCCGCAGTGGACATAGATTGCGTCGTAGGACTGAACGAGGCTGATGTAGTAGGGGCGTGCGCTGCGGACATAGCCGACATCGACATCGCTGATGTCATCAAAAACTGCCATCATACGGGTGATGCAGCCCTCAACGAGTGCTTCGTATACGATGCTTGCATTGGACAGACCCTTGCAGGGGCGTGCCTGAGAATGGTTGTTAATCATGACACAGTAGGGGCGCATGTTGCTTGCGTCAGTCTCAACAGTTTCACCTGTAAGGGGATTAATAGGACCTGTAACGATTTCGTTTACAGCAAGTCCGTCAGTGTTCATATCGGGAGCCTTACCGTTGTCCTCTTCCTTACCGCAGCCGGTAAATAAGCAGCAAATAAGCATGAGGGCAAGCATAAGAGAAATGATTCGTTTCATAAAGAAACACCTCGCAATTTGAAATTTTTGCATTAATATAATACTACTATATGCTTTGGTTGTCAAATTAACAAATTTGTGCTAATATTGCTTCGGAGATGATATTATGAACATAGCTTCTGAAACAAAAAATGCAATAACAGAGCTGATTGAAAAATCAAATCTTAAAAAGGGCGACCTTGTTGTTGTTGGCTGCTCGTCCAGTGAAATATTAGGTGAGCGCATCGGCAAAGGCTCATCACCCGACACCGGAGTTGATGTTGCTACAACCATTCTTTCGGTGCTTGAAGAAAACGGTCTTTATCTTGCAGCACAGTGCTGCGAGCATCTTAACCGCGCTCTTGTAGTAGAGAGAGAAGCGGCTGAAAAATATATGCTCGAAGAGGTATGCGTAAGACCTATGCCCAAGGCGGGCGGCTCCTTTGCGACTGCGGTGTACGATAATATGAAGGACCCCGTAGTTGTCGAGTTTGTAAAGGCAAGCGCAGGCCTTGATATTGGCTGCACTCTAATCGGTATGCACCTTAAGCATGTTGCGGTGCCGCTGAGATTGTCTGTCAAAAAGATAGGCGAGGCAAGCGTAAGCGCTGCATACACAAGACCCAAGCTTATAGGCGGCTGCAGAGCACACTATCCCGAATAATCATAAAAAATGGACACGGTAGTGTCCATTTTTTATTGCTTTACTTTTATTCCACAACCATACATGGTTTCTATTAGCTGCTGCTTATGTTCATCAGATATTTCCGTCAGCGGCAGACGAAGCTTACCGTTATCCATTGCCATAAGCTTAAGCGCTGTTTTTACGGGGATAGGGTTAGTTTCTATAAACAAGTCGGCAAATAGCCGGGAGTATTTGAAGTAAAGCTTCCGAGCGCCGTCAAAGTCGCCGTTAAGACATAGCTCGCATAGCTTAGCAACTGCGCCGGGAACAATATTTGATGCAACTGAAATTACGCCTAACGCACCGAGCGCCATCATCGGCACGGTGTTATCGTCGTTGCCGCCCCATATATACAGGTCATCGCCGCATTCCGCTCTTGTCTGTGCAAATAAGCTGAAATCACCCGATGCTTCCTTGACTCCGTTGATATTAGGATGTGAGGATAACTTCTTATAGGTTTC